>CALFYQ010000001.1 GCA_937952085.1 uncultured Paracoccaceae bacterium
GTCTCGGCCGCCGCGCGGAGCGCCTTCCGGTCCCGCGGCGTGTAGGCGCGGAGCGCGTGCTGCACCCGCATGCCAAGCTGGCCGAGCACGTCGTCAGGCACATCGGCCGGGTTCTGCGTGATGAAGTAGATGCCGACGCCCTTGGAGCGGATCAGCCGCGCCACCTGCTCCACCTTGTCGACCAGCGCCTTCGGCGCCCCGTCGAAGAGAAGATGCGCCTCGTCGAAGAAGAAGACGAAGACCGGCTTTTCCGGGTCCCCCACTTCCGGCAGCGTTTCGAAAAGTTCGGAGAGGAGCCAGAGGAGGAAGGTCGCATAGAGCCGCGGCGCCCGCATCAACCGGTCGGCCGCGAGAAGGTTGATCTGCCCGCGCCCGCCCGCGACACGGATCATGTCCTCGAGCTTCAGCGCCGGCTCGCCGAAGAAATCCGCACCGCCCTCGCCCTCGAGCACGAGGAGCCGCCGCTGGATCGCCCCGACCGTCGCCGGCGCCACGTTGCCGTAGCGGAGCGAAAGCTCCTTCGCTCGCTGGCCGACATTGACCAGCATCGCCTGAAGGTCCTTCAGGTCGATCAGCAGGAGCCCCTCCTCGTCCGCCACGCGGAAGACGATGTTGAGCACGCCTTCCTGCGCCTCGGTCAGTTCCAGCAGCCGCGCGAGAAGGAGCGGGCCCATTTCGGTGACGGTGGTCCGCACCGGGTGGCCCTTCTCGCCGAAGAGGTCCCAGAAGACGGTCGGAAACGCCTCGTAGCCGAAATCGGCGTACCGAATCGTTTCGGCCCGTTTCATGAAGGCGTCGTGCAGTTTGAACTCCGGCGAGCCCGCCTCGCAGAGCCCCGTCAGATCTCCCTTCACGTCGGAGAGAAACACCGGAACTCCCGCAGATGCGAAGCCTTCGGCCAGAATCTGCAGGGTCACGGTCTTGCCCGTTCCGGTCGCGCCGGAGATCAGGCCATGCCGGTTCGCGGTGCGGAGCAGCAGCGACTGCGGCGCGGCGTAGCCCTCTCCTCCGCCGCCGATGAAGATGCTTTCCGACAAAATTTCCACTCCCGGGCGAACTGCGCTGTTTTGCACATGTTTTATTAACTACAACCCACCATATTGAGAAGTGCGGGCGGGTTCCGCCCGCACTCCTCCCTGTCGGACTAGGCCGCGCTTCGGCGCGGCCTTTTTTCTTCGCGGCGCCGCCGAACGGCTCCGGACGCCCTCGACGCCGCGGCGCCGTGATGCGTTGCAACGCCGTCGGAGGACATTTGGCGAACCCGTCGCGGGGCCGTCGCTATGGTGTCATTCTCCGTTGACGACGCCATTTGGCTCGCATAGCGTCCGGCCCAGAACTTGCCACGGCCGGTTCGACAGGGAGAGAGAAGAGGCGCAGGCCTCGCAGGAAGGGCGCTCGAAAGGGCGCCTTTCTTTGTCGGCGGGGTAGCCGACATGTGACCTCTCCGCCTTGATTTCGCGCCCTCGCCGGCCCATCACTCCGCCGACGCGCGGGCGAACGCCCCGCAAGAAAACACGAGGAGCCTAGAATGTCCCGCCGCCGCGCCTACGCCGCCCTCGCCGTCGGCCTCGCTCTCGCCGCCGGCGGAGCCGCCGCGCAGGACCAGAACCAGCCGGGCTCGACCCTCAAGGCCACGCACGGCTCCTGGGAGATCCGCTGCGACGCCAAGAAGGCCGATGTCTGCATCATGACCCAGGTCGGCAACCGCGCCGACGGCCAGCCCGTGCTGCGCGTCGCGCTCCGCAAGACGCCGGGCGCCAAGGGCCCGCAGGGGCAGGAGATCGCCGCGGTTCTCCAGATCGACGCGCCGCTCGGCGTGCTCCTGCCGGCCGGCGTCGAGGTGAAGATCGACGGCAAGGAGATCGGCCGCGCCGCGTTCCAGGTCTGCGACAGCCGCGCCTGCATCGCCTCCGAGCCGGTGCCGCAGAACTTCGTCGACCAGATGAAGAAGGGCAACGCCGCGACGATGACGATCCTCGCCGTCAACGGCGACAAGGCCGAGGTCAACATCTCGCTGAACGGCTTCACCGCGGGCTTCAACGCCCTCTGAGGCCGGCTCACGCGGCGCGGAACGCCAGCACTGCGTTCAGCCCGCCGAAGGCGAAGGAATTCGAGAGCGCCGCGGAGACGCGGCGCTCTTTCGCTTCGTTGGGCGTGACGTCGAGCGCGCAGTCCGGGTCCGGCTCCTCGTAGTTGATCGTCGGCGGGATCACCCCTTCCGAAAGCGCCATCAGCGTCGCCGCCGCCTCGAGCGCGCCGGCCGCACCGATGCAGTGCCCGTGCATCGACTTCGTCGAGGAGACCGAGACCCGCTCCGCCGCCCCGCCCAGCAGCTCGCGGATCGCGGCGCATTCGGTGCGGTCGTTGGCGGCGGTGGCGGTGCCGTGGGCGTTGATGTAGCCGATTTCTTCCGGCGCCAGCCCCGCCTCCGTCAGCGCCCCGCGCATCGCCCGGATCGCGCCCTCCCGGCTCGGCGTCACGATGTCGGCGGCGTCCGCAGTCATGCCGAAGCCCGCGATCTCGCCCCAGATCTTCGCGCCCCGCGCCTTCGCCCGGCCCATCTCCTCGAGGACGAGGACGGCCGCGCCCTCCCCCTGCACCATGCCGTTCCGCGTCCTGGAGAAGGGCCGGCAGGCGTCCTTCGACATGACCCGGAGCCCTTCCCAAGCCTTGATCACGCCGAAGAAGAGCGGCGCTTCCGCGCCGCCGGCCAACATCGCCTCCGCCGCGCCGTCGCGGATCAGCCGGAACGCCTGGCCGATTGCGTGGTTGGAGGAGGAGCAGGCGGTGGAGACGGTCCAGCTCGGGCCCTTCAGCCCATAGGTCATGGTGATCTGGCTAGCGCCCGCATTCGTCATCAGCCGCGGCACGATGAAGGGGTGAACGCGGTTTTTCCCCTCCTGGAAGACGGCGCGGTAATTGCCGTCGATCGTCTCCATGCCGTTGAGCGCGGTGCCCATCACCACGCCGGCGTTCAGCGCCTCCGACTCGGAGAGCCCCAGCCCCGCCTCCGCCCAGGCCTCTGCGGCGGCGGCGAGGGCCATCTGCGTGGTGCGGTCGTAGAGCGAGAGCGCCTGCCGGTCGAACCGCGCGGCGCCGTCGAAGTCCCTCGCCTGCGCGCCGATCGATACGGAGAGACGCTCCACGTCGATGATGTCGAGCGGGCCGATGCCGTTCCGCCCCTCGCGGAGCGCGGCGAAATGGGCGGGCCGGTCGAGCCCGAGCGCGGAGACCACGCCGATCCCCGTTACCGCGACGCGGCGCGGCCCCATCTCAGGCCTTCTGCGCCACAAGCTCCTTCACCGCCGCCACGATCCTGGCGACGGAGGAGATGTCGAAATCCGATGCCTGCGGCTCGTTCGCGTTGAACGGCACGGCCACGTCGAACCGTTCCTCGATGGCGAAGACGATCTCGACCAGAGCGAGGGAATCGAGACCGAGCTCCTCGGGCGAGGAGTGCGGGCCGATCTCCTCCGGCTTCAGCATCGCCTGCTCGGCGATGATCTCGATCACCCGACGTTCGGTCTCATCTTGCATGGCGGAGGTTCCCGACCGGCTCGCAGCGCCCATGTTCTAAAGCCTCGGCCGGGGCGCGGGAAGTGCGGAGGCGGCCTCAGCCGCCCACGCCCGCCTCGATCTCGACCCCGGCGCCGCGCAGCGCCTCGAGCACCCGCCCGTCGCGGCCATAGACGTCCGCGCGGTACTCCACCTCGCCCGCCGCGCCGATCCAAGCGGTGCGATAGTCTAGATGGACTGGCACCGGCGTCTCGAGACGCACCACCGCCTCACGGCCCGCCGCGAGAAGGCGGTCGATCCGCGCCTGCGGGTCGGCCTCCTGCGCCGCGAGCAGGAGATAGGCCAGCCGCATCGGGTCCTGCACCCGGATGCAGCCATGGCTGAAGGCCCGCGCGTCCTTCGCAAAGAGCTTCTTCTGCGGCGTGTCGTGCAGATAGATCGAGTGATGGTTCGGGAACATGAACTTCACCCGGCCGAGCGCGTTGCCGTCCCCCGGCGCCTGCTTGATCGCATAGGGAAAGTCGCGCGCCGAATAGGACGACCAGTCCGTCGTCGCCGGGTCTGGCGGCGTCTCGTCCGCATAGCGGGAGACGAGACGCATGTTCTTCTTGGCGAGATAATCCGGGTCTTCCTTCAGGAGCGGCAGGATCTCCTTGCCGGCGATGGACCGCGGCACGTGCCAGGTCGGGTTGAAGACCAGGTGGTTGATCGCGTCGGAGAATTCCGGCGTCCGGTGGCGGCGGGAGCCGACCACGACGCGCTCCTGGAAAAGCGGAACGCCATTGTCCATCAGAGTGACGGTGAAATCCGCCTGGTTGACGTAGACGTGCCGTCGGCCGCGGTCATAGTTCTTCCAGCGCATCCGCTCGAGATTGACGAGGATCTGGCCGATCCGGTCCTCCGGCGAGGCGTTCATCGCCTCGATGGTGCGCTGCCCGATGACGCCGTCGTCGTTGAGCCCGTTCTCGCGCTGGAAGGCGCGAACCGCGGCCTCAAGCGCGCCGTCGAAGAGGGCCGGGTCCGGCGTCGTCACGGCGCCGCCCGCGGTCGTCGTCGCCGTCGCCATCACCGGCGCCTCCAGGGCGCCGAGCATCGTCAGCCGCGCGCGAACCGCGGCGACGCGCGGCCCCCGCTCGCCTGGCTTGATCGACTCGCCCTCGGAAACCGTCGGCCCCCAGACGCCGCTCGGCAGCGCGCGGAGCCGCGCCAGTTCCGCCGTCAGCCCGGCATAGCCCGGATCGGACGGCGCCAGCGCGGCGAGCGCCGCCGCCGGATCCGGCCCCGCCATGCGCGCGAGAAGCGCCGCCGGCTCAGGCCGGATCGGCGCGAAATCGAGATCGCGGTCGATGCGCTGCGGCTCGAGGAGCCCTGACGTTAGGTCGCGCGCGTAACGAAGATAGGCGCGCGTCAGCGCCAGTTCCGCCGCGGCCGTCGCCTCCGCGTCGCCGCCAGCGGCGGCCGCCAGCGCCGCACGGAGCACGTCGACGTGATACCGCCCTTCGGGCAGCCCGTGCGCCGGCGCGCCTTCGAGCGCGGCGACGAGGGCGATGGCGGCGCGGTCGTCCCCGCCCGGGCGCAACCAAAGCCCGCGATAGGACGTTGTCTCGTAATGGCCGCGCGCCGCCTCGGACGCCGCCTCGGGCGAAAGCAGCGCAATTCGGAGCGCTTCGTCGGGCGCGGCGGCGGTTCCGGACGATTCGGACGTGGCGCCGGCCGTCGTCGCGATCCCCATGGCGACAACTGCGACAATAGCGCGCACTGTTACGGAAGACCAGGACACTGTTGCTCTCCAGACACATGCGTTCTGCTTCGGCGACAGCCTAGCGCGCGGCGCGCCTTACGCCAGTGCAGGTAGGCCGTCTCCTCAAGTTCTCTAGGACTTTCATGCGGAAAGTGTGAAAAAAGCCGCACCGCGACAGGGCTATTCGTATCCAATTGCAATGTGGCGCCGCCGTGGCGCCGCAGCGCAGTGCAGCCAATCTGCAACTTGCCGCAAGCCGCCAATCCGCGCGATGGTCACTTTAGAGCAATGAATCCCGCGACATAAGCAGGATCGCTTCAGAACGGACCGAGGACAGCGTGACCTTTATCACAGAAGTGACCGCGCCCCTGACGCGCCGTGGGGCGCTCGGGCTTATCGCCGGAGCCGCCGCCATCGCGGTTTCGTCACCGGCGCTTGCAGCACCCGCCACGCTCAAGGGCGCGGGCGACATTCGACGTCTCCATCTCTCCAATCCGCGCACCGGCGAGACCATCAACACGGTCTACTGGGTCGAGGGGCATTACATCGCGGAGGCCAAGCAGGAGATCGACTTCATCCTGCGCGACTGGCGCGAGAACACGATGATCGACTACGATCCGCGCGCGCTCGACATCCTCGCGGCGGTGTATCGCATGCTCGACACGACGGAGCCGGTCAGCGTCGTCTCCGGCTATCGCAGCCCGGTGACCAACG
>CALFYQ010000002.1 GCA_937952085.1 uncultured Paracoccaceae bacterium
ACCCGCCGCGCTCGCGCCGCCGCCTCCGCCGCCTCTTCCGGAAGACCCAGCGCCTCGAAGACCGAGGCGAGCATCCGGTTGTTCGGCACGCTCCGCGGCTCGAAGCTGAGCCGCCCCATGATCTGCTGCTGCGCCTCGATGAGGCGGCCGGCGCGGATCAGCGCGTCGAGCCGGATCTGGTGGAAGAGGTCGCGCTGCGCGTGGCTGCCGCCGCCCCGCCAGATTTCCGGGCAGGCGACCGCCAACTCGTCCGCCGCCCGCGCCCAGTCTCCCCGCGCATGGGCGACGAGGCCGCGCGCCGCCGGAACCGCCATGTTTCGCCAGATCGGCTGCGCCCAGCCCTCGGCACGGGCGTGCTCCTCGAGGTTGCGGAGATAGTCCCCCGCCGCCGCCCGCCCGGCGCGGGCGAGCGCGTAGAGGTACTGGAGCGTCAGGAACGGGTTCACGAAGTCATGCACCCGGCCTTCCAGCCGGTCCGCGAGGCCCGCCCACCTGTCGCCGACATCGAGCCCGACAAGCTCCAGCCGGGCGAGGAGCGAGGCTTCGTTGATCTGGTCCTGGCTGTAATCCGGCTGCACCCCGTGGATGCGCCCGTCATAGACGCCGAGCGCGCCGTCACAATCCCCCTCGGAAATCGCGAAGAGCGCGACATGCCACCAGTTGTGGCAGAAGAGGACGGAGTTCTTCCCCTCCCAGGTGTCCGAAAGGCCGGCCATCAGCGATCGCCCCTCCTCGGTGCGCCCCTCGGTGAGAAGGACATGGGCGAGCGCGTGCTGCGCCCAGCCTTCGCCGCGGTCGATGCCGATGGCGCGGCGGGCGACCGTCTCCGCCTCCTTCAGGAGGTGCGATTCCTCCAGCCCGAAGGCGAGCATGCCGAGCGCGCCCGGCTCCTCCGGCAGCGCGCGGGCGCCGTAACGGGCGGAATGCAGCATCCCAGCGGCGTCGCCCCAGTCGAACTGGTGGGTCTGGCGGATCTTCACCGTGACGAGGTCCGCCGGATGCGCGTCGAGGATTTCCTTGCCGAGCGCGACAATTGCCGGCACGTCCCGGGCGACCCAGTGGCGCGCGACGGCGACGAGCATCCGCTCCCGCTCCGTGGCTCCGCCTTCCGCCGCTTCCGCCGCCTTGAGAAAGGGCGCAGCGAGCGCCGGCCCATCCGCCGTCTCCAACCACATCAGCAGCATCGCGGCGTAGGCGTTGGCGAGCGCGTTCCCCGGGTCCTTCTTCGCGGCGCGGATGATGCCGCCGGCCTTCCGGTCGAAGCCGATCAGCCCTTCGGTGAAATCGACGATGGCGCGTTCCGTCTCGGGCTCCGAAACCGTGATCGCGTTGCCCCAGCGGTCCGTCGCCATGTCCGTCTCCTAAAGCCCGAGAATCCGCCGGATGAGGCCCCGGCGCCCGATCGCCAGATCGTCGAAACCGTTGTAGAGCGCTCGCGCCTCCGCGCGGAAGGCCGGATCGCGGAGCGCCCGCGCGCCCTCCCGCGCCAGCCGCCCGGCGACGGAAAACGCCTCGCTCGACGCCTTTGCGGCGAGGTCCTGCAGCCCCTCCGCACATTCGTCATAGCGACTATCGTGAAGGAAGATCTGGTCGCCCTTCACGCGGAGCGCGAAGCGGAGCCCGTAGCCCGCCATCGCCTCCCGCACCTCGGCGCGGCGCTTCGGGCTCCAGCTTTCCACCTGGGCGTAGGCGACGCGGCGCGAGATGAACTCGGCGCCGCCCGCCAGCACCGAAAGCTCATGCCCCTCCACGTCGATCTTCATCGCCGCGTCGCGTCGGCCCTTCAGCGGCAGCACGTCGTCTAGCCGGGCGAGCGTCACCCGGTCGCCGCCCGCTGGGTCGATCCGCGCGCCGGTGCCGAGTGTCTGGCGCTGGTCGAAGGCGGCGACGCCGGCATGGTCGGAAAGCGCGACGCGATGGATGCGCGCCCTGACCGAAGGGTTGAGAGCCAGGTTGGCTTCAAGCGCGGCCGCGGTCGCAGCGGAGGGCTCGAAGGCCTCGATCGCCGGCCTCCGGTCGAGAAGGCCGACATAGATCGAGTAGAGCCCGACATTCGCGCCGATATCGATGAAGCGCCCAAGGCCCAGCCGCCGCATCGCCGCCCGCGCGAGCCTGAGCTGCGCCGGCTCCATCGTGGCCGAAAGGCGCACGAAGCGGCGGCTTTCCTCGGTGAACCGGCCGAAGCCGGGATCGTCGGCCATTCGGCCCTCCTCGCTGTCCCGCCGCCCGGATAGCGCGCCCCGCGGCCTTCGGAAAGCCGCGATGGACGGCGCGCGCGGCTTCGCCTACCTCCTCCGGATGAGCGACGAATCATATGAAAGCCCGGAAGAGGCGGTCGCGGCCCTCGTGAGGCTCTACGACGCGGAAACGGGGCGGCTCCGGGAGCGCTTCACCGCCTTCGCCCGCGGCGAGACGATCGGCGAGAAGGCGCGGGGCTTCTACCCGCGGCTCTCCGTCACGGTGGAGCGCACCCTGCCCCACCCGCCGGCGCAAAGCTTCGGCTTCTGCGACGCGGCCGGACGGTTCGAGACGACGATCACCCGCCCCGATCTCTTCGGCCGCTATCTCCGCACCCAGTTGCGGGAGATCCGCGCCAACCACGCCTGCGCCTTCGATGTCGGCCTGTCCGACATGCCGATCCCGATCCATTTCGCCTTCTCCGACGGGCTCCATGTCGAAGGCGCTGTCGGGCTCGAGGCCCTCACCGACTTTTCGCGCCTCTTCGACGCGCCTGACCTCGCGACGATGGACGACACCCATGTGAACGGCGAGATCGACTATCTCCGCGCCGCGGTGCGGCCGCTTTCGCTCTTCACCGGGCCGCGGATCGACTATTCGCTGCACCGGCTGCGCCACTACACCGGCACAGGGGCGGAGCATTTCCAGAACTTCGTGATCTTCACCAACTACCAGTTCTACGTCGACGGCTTCCGCCGGCTCGCCGCCGAGAAGGTGGCGGACCCGAGTTCCGGATATTCCGGCTTCGTCGAGCCGCCGGACGCGGCGCATCCGCCGCAGATGCCGGCCTTCCACCTGAAGCGGCCGGACGACAACGGCATCACCCTCATCAACATCGGCGTCGGCCCCTCCAACGCCAAGACGATGACGGACCATGTGGCGGTGCTCCGTCCCTCCGCCTGGATCATGCTCGGCCATTGCGCCGGCCTCCGCCGGACCCAGCGGCTCGGCGACTACGTGCTCGCCCACGGCTATGTGCGCGACGATCACGTGCTCGACGCCGACCTGCCCGTCTGGGTGCCGATCCCTGCGCTGGCGGAGATCCAGCAGGCGCTCGAAGGCGCGGTGACGGAGATCGCCGGCGTCGGGACGGACGAGCTGAAGCGTGTGATGCGGACCGGCACCGTCGCCTCCATCGACAACCGCAACTGGGAGCTTCGGGACCAGTCGGAGCCCGTCCGCCGCTTCTCCCAGTCCCGCGCCATCGGCCTCGACATGGAGAGCGCGACCATCGCCGCGAACGGCTTCCGCTTCCGCGTGCCCTACGGAACGCTACTCGTCGTCTCCGACCGGCCGATGCACGGCGAGTTGAAGCTGCCCGGCATGGCTTCGGACTTCTACCGCCGACAGGTGGACCGGCATCTCGCCATCGGCGTGCGGGCGATGGAGCGGCTCCGCGCCATGCCGTCGAACCGGCTCCACAGCCGCAAGCTGCGGAGCTTCAACGAGGTGCCGTTCCAGTAAGCGCGGCGCGCAACTTTGGGTTGACCCAAGGTCATCCCGTGGGGCCTCCTGTCTCCCGAGGGGGAACAATAACCCATAACGGGAGGAACCCATGAAACCCCAGGACAAGGCGCCCGGCGGGCTGAACCGCCGGGCCTTCCTCGCCGCGGCCGCGGGCGTCGCCGGCGCCGTCGGGATGGCGCCAGAGGCCATCGCGCGAAACTTCGGCGAAGGCGCCGAGCCGGTGCGCTACCCCGACCCCGACATCGTCGCGCTCGACCCGCGCTTCAAGGCGAAGCTCGGCAACACGCCGATCCGGCGGCATCATCTCGGCACGCTCTGGGCCGAGGGCCCGGCCTGGAACGGCGTCGGCCGCTATCTCGTCTGGTCGGACATTCCGAACGACGAGCAGCTTCGCTGGTCGGAGGAGGACGGCCACGTCTCCCGCCGGTTCCGCGCGCCCTCGGGCAACTCGAACGGCAACACTTTCGACTATCGGGGCCGACAGATCTCCTGCCAGCACGGGCCGCGGAAGGTCGTCCGATACGAATATGATGGCTCCGTCACCGTTCTGGCCGAGAGCTTCGAGGGCGAAGGCTTCAACGCGCCGAACGACGCGGTGGTCCACCCGGAGGACGGCTCGATCTGGTTCACCGACCCCGGCTACGGCGGGCTGATGAACTATGAGGGGAACCGGCTCGACACCGGCTCGGTCCAGCCGATCCGCAAGGAGGCGGTCTACCGGATCGACGGCGCGACCGGGGCGATCACCAAGGTGACGGACGCGCCCTACAAGCCGAACGGGCTCTGCTTCAGCCACGACTACACGAAGCTCTACGTGGCGGACACCGGCGTCTCCCACTACGCCGAGGCGACCAGCCAGATCTGGGTCTTCGACATCGACGGCGCGACGCTGAAGAACGAGCGGCAGTTCGTCTCGATGACCTTCGACGGCAAGACAGGCTTCGCCGACGGCATCCGTTGCGACGAGGAGGGCAATGTCTGGTCATCCGCCGGCTGGGTCGGCGACGGCTATGACGGCGTCTTCATCTTCGCGCCAAACGGCGACCGGATCGGCCAGATCAAGCTGCCGGAGATCTGCGCCAATCTCTGCTTCGGCGGAACGAAGCGGAACCAGCTCTTCATGACCGCGAGCCAGTCGCTCTACTCCGTCTTCGTCGAGACGCGGGGCGCCCACATCACCTGAACCGGGCTTCGGGCGGCGGCCTCGCGTCGCCGCCCGTTCGGCGCCTGATGCGAGAGCCCACCTCGGCAGCGGCGCCCTGAGATCAGCCCCAGCCGCCCCAGGCGGCGAGGTCGCGCTTCCCGGCGATGGCCCGCCAGCGGCGTTCGAGAAAGGGCTTGAGCCTCGCCGCGTCGAGCGCGGCGAGCCGGGCGAGGACGATCGGATGGTCCCGGTAATGATCGGTGCAGAAGAAGACCTCCGGGGCCGCCTCGACCAGCGTCTCCCGCTCCTCGGCCGGAACGTCGATGAGAACCAGAGCCTCGATCTCGGGCCGATAGCGGACAAGGAGCTTGCCGCGCGCCTTGAGCGCCGGCGCGCCGTAGGAGGTCCCCGCCCCCGCGCCCGGCAACCGGAGCCCGAGCGCCGCCGCTTCCTCCCAGGTCATCGGCCGCCCTCAAAGGAAAAGGCGCCGCCGGTGGCCGGCGGCGCCTTGCAAGTCCCGTCGGCGGAGGCTCCGCCGCGCTTCGTCAGTCCATCGCCTTGACGATGTCCTCGGTCACCTTCTTCGCGTCCCCGAGCAGCATCATGGTCTGGTCCATGAAGAAGAGCGGGTTCTCGATGCCGGCATAGCCGGAGCCCATCGAGCGCTTCACGAAGAGAACCGTCTTCGCCTTCTCGACATCGAGAACCGGCATGCCGGCGATCGGCGATTTCGGGTCCGTCTTGGCCGAGGGGTTGGTGACGTCGTTCGCGCCGATGACGAAGGCGACGTCTGCGCGCGAGAACTCGGAGTTGATGTCCTCGAGCTCGAACACCTCGTCATAGGGCACGTTGGCCTCGGCCAGCAGCACGTTCATATGGCCGGGCATGCGCCCCGCCACCGGGTGGATGGCGTACTTCACCTCGACCCCGTGCGCCTTCAGCGCGTCCGCCATCTCGCGGAGGGCGTGCTGCGCCTGCGCCACCGCCATGCCGTAGCCCGGCACGATGATGACCGAACCGGCGTTCTGCATGATGAAGGCCGCATCGTCCGCCGAGCCGCGCTTGTAGGGCTTCTGCTCGCCGCCGTCGCCGCCGCCGGCCGCGGCGTCATCGCCGCCGAAGCCGCCGAGGATGACGGAGATGAAGCTCCGGTTCATGCCCTTGCACATTATGTAGCTGAGGATCGCGCCCGAGGAGCCGACCAGCGCGCCGGTGATGATCAGCGCGATGTTGCCGAGCGTGAAGCCGATGCCCGCCGCCGCCCAGCCCGAATAGGAGTTGAGCATCGAGACGACGACCGGCATGTCCGCCCCGCCGATCGGAATGATCAGCGTCACCCCGAGCACCAGCGCGACGACCGTGATCGCCCAGAAGAGCCAGGTCGCCTGCGTGGTGATCAGCAGAAGCACCAGGATCACGAGCGCGGCGCCGAGCGCGATGTTGAGCGCGTGCCGCGCCGGAAGCATGATCGGCTTGCCCGACATCCGGCCGTCCAGCTTCGCGAAGGCGATGACCGAGCCCGAGAAGGTGATCGCGCCGATCGCGACGCCGAGGCTCATCTCTACGATCGAGGAGATATGGATCGCCCCGATCGACCCGATGCCGTAGGCCTCGGGGGAGTAGAGCGCGGCCGCCGCGACGAAGACCGCGGCGAGGCCGACGAGGCTGTGGAAGGCCGCGACGAGCTGCGGCATCTTCGTCATCTCGATCCGCTTCGCGATCACCGCGCCGGCGCCGCCGCCGACGGCGAAGCCGAGCGCGATCAGCGCAAAGCCGGCGAAACCCGCAGGCGGGTAAACGATCAGCGTCGTCAGGATGGCGATCGCCATCCCGATCATGCCGTAACGGTTGCCCTGCCGCGACGTGGTCGGGTGGCTGAGGCCCCTCAGCGCAAGGATGAAGAGCACCCCCGCGGCGAGATAGGCGAATGCTGCGAAATTGGCCATCTCCGCCCCCTCAGCCCTTCTTCTTGTACATGGCGAGCATCCGCGCGGTGACCATGAAGCCGCCGAAGATGTTCACCGCCGCCATAGCGAGCGCGAGCACGCCGAAGATCGGCGTCATGCCGGAAGCGATGGTCGTGTCGACGCCGACCGCGACCAGCGCGCCCACCACGATGACCGAGGAGATCGCGTTGGTCACCGACATCAGCGGCGTGTGCAGCGCCGGCGTCACCGACCAGACGACATAGTAGCCGACCGCGATCGCGAGCACGAAGGCCGAGAAGTAGAAGACGAAGGGCGAGACGCCCGCGCCATGGCCGACCGCCTCCGCCGCCGCCGCCGCGTCTCCCGGCGCCGTCGTCGCCGCCGTCGCGGCCAGATCCGCGACCTTCTGGCTGGCCGCCGCGGCCGCCTCGGCCGCTTCCTTGAGGGAGTTCAGAAGCTCGGACATCGGGCTCACCCCTTCTCGCCGGTCAGGTTCGGATGGACGATCGCGCCGCCTTTGGAGAGGCGGATGCCCTTCACCAGTTCATCGTCCTCCGGCAGGGCGAAAGCCTTGTCCTTGAAGAAGGGCGAGAGGAAGTTGAAGTGGTTGCGCGAAAAGAGCGCCGAGGCGTCGGCGGTGAGCCGGCCCGGCAGGTTCGCGAAGCCGAGGATGGTGACGCCGTTCTCCGTCACCACCGTCTCGCCGAACTTCGCGCCCTCGACGTTGCCGCCTTGCTCCACCGCGAGATCGACGAGGATCGAGCCCGGCTTCATCGAGGCGACCATCGCGGCGGTGACGAGGATCGGGGCCTTGCGGCCCGGGATCAGCGCCGTGGTGATGACGATGTCCTGCTTGGCGATGTGGCCGGCGACCAGCTCCGCCTGCTGCTTCTTGTAGTCGTCGGACATTTCCTTAGCGTAGCCGCCCGCGGTCTGCGCCTGGGCGAACTCCTCGTTCTTCACGGCGATGAACTTGCCGCCGAGCGAGGCCACCTGCTCCTCCGTCGCCGGGCGCACGTCCGTCGCCGTCACCACCGCGCCGAGCCGGCGGGCGGTGGCGATGGCCTGAAGGCCCGCGACGCCGACGCCCATGATGAAGACCTTGGCGGGCGCGATGGTGCCGGCGGCGGTCATCATCTGCGGCATGGCGCGGCCATAGGCGTTCGCCGCCTCCAGCACCGCCTTGTAGCCGGCGAGGTTCGCCTGGGAGGACAGCACGTCCATCGACTGCGCGCGCGTGATGCGCGGCATGAACTCCATGGCGAAGCGGTCCACGCCCTTCTCGACCAGCGCGTCGAGGATCG
>CALFYQ010000003.1 GCA_937952085.1 uncultured Paracoccaceae bacterium
GGTCGCCCATAACGGCGAGATCAACACGCTGAAGGGCAACCGGAACTGGATGCGGAGCCACGAGATCCGCATGGCCTCCGGCGCCTTCGGCGAGGCGGCGGAGGAGATCAAGCCGATCATCCCCGCCGGCGGCTCCGACAGCGCGGCGCTCGACAGCGTGTTCGAGGTGATGGTCCGCGCCGGCCGCTCCGCGCCGATGGCCAAGACCATGCTCGTCCCCGAGGCCTGGTCGAAGGCCGCGACCGACATGCCTGAGGCTTGGCGGGCGATGTACGCCTATTCCAACTCGGTGATGGAGCCCTGGGACGGCCCGGCCGCGCTTTCGGCCACCGACGGCCGCTGGGTGCTGGCCGGCGCGGACCGGAACGGTCTCCGGCCGATCCGCTACGTCGTCACCGGCGACGGGCTCCTGATCGCCGGCTCCGAGGCCGGAATGGTGCCGATCGACGAGAGCCGCGTGCAGCACAAGGGCGCGCTCGGCCCGGGCCAGATGATCGCCGTCGACATGGCGCGCGGGCGGCTCTTCAAGGACGCCGAACTGAAGTCCGAGCTCGCCTCGACCGAGCCCTTCGCGGACTGGATCGGCAAGATCACCGATCTCGACGCCGCCGTCTCCGGCCAGCCGGAGCCGCGCCTCTTCGAGGCGCGGGAGCTGCGCCGTCGGCAGATCGCGGCCGGCTACACGATCGAGGAGCTGGAGACGATCCTCCACCCGATGGCGGAAGACGCGAAGGAGGCGATCGGCTCGATGGGCGACGATACGCCCGTCGCGGTGCTTTCCGACCGCTACCGCCCGCTTTCCCACTTCTTCCGGCAGAATTTCAGTCAGGTCACCAACCCGCCGATCGACAGCCTGCGCGAGACGCGGGTGATGAGCTTGAAGACCCGGTTCGCCAACTTGAAGAACGTGCTCGACCAGTCTTCAACCCAGACCGAGATCCTCACGCTGGAAAGCCCGGTCGTCTCGAATGGCGAGTTCGCGGCGATGAAGGCCGCCTTCGGCGACGACGTGGCGGAGATCGATTGCCTCTTCCCGGCCGACGGCGCCGAGGACGCGCTGCGGCAGGAGCTGGAGCGCATCCGCTACGAGGCGGAGCAGGCGGTTCGGGCCGGCGCCTCGCACCTCATCCTCACCGACGAGCGTCTCGACGCCGAAAATGTCGGCATGCCGATGATCCTCGCCACCTCGGCCGTTCACACCTGGCTGGTGCGGCAGGGGCTTCGCACCTACACCTCGATCAACGTGCGTTCGGCCGAGTGCATCGACCCGCACTATTTCGCGGTGCTGATCGGCGCCGGCGCGACCACGGTGAACGCCTATCTCGCGCAGGATTCGCTCGCCGCGCGGGTTGAGAAGGGCCTTCTCGACATGAGCGTGGAGGACGCCGCGCGGCGCTTCCGCAAGGCCGTGGACGACGGCCTGCTGAAGATCATCTCGAAGATGGGGATTTCCGTCATCTCCTCCTATCGCGGCGGGCTCAACTTCGAGGCGGTCGGCCTCTCCCGCGCCATGGTGGCGGAGTATTTTCCCGGCATGCCCTCGCGCATCTCCGGCATCGGCGTCTCCGGCATCCAGAAGAAGACGGCGGAGATCCACGCCCTCGCCTTCCGCTCGGGGACCGAAACGCTGCCGATCGGCGGCGTCTACAAGTTCCGTCGCAAGGGCGAGACGCACGCCTGGGGCGCGGCCAACCTCCACCTTCTCCAAGCGGCGGTCGATTCCGGCTCCTACGAGCGGTTCAAGGCCTATTCGGAAACGATGCTGGCGCAGCCGCCGATCCACCTTCGGGACCTCATCGACTTCAAGCCGCTCGGCGAGCCGCTGGCGATCCACGAGGTCGAGAGCATCACGTCGATCCGCAAGCGCTTTGTCACCCC
>CALFYQ010000004.1 GCA_937952085.1 uncultured Paracoccaceae bacterium
GCTTCGCGCCAACGGCATCGCCCCGCCGGCGAAGGCGGCCGGCAAGGCCGCGCTCTTCGCCGCACCGCTCGTCGCCTGCCCGCGCTGCGGCGCGGCTGAGACGACGCGCCTCTCCGAGTTCGGCTCCACCCCCTGCAAGAGCCTCTGGCGCTGCGACGCCTGCCGGGAGCCCTTCGACCATTTCAAGTGCCACTGAGATGACCCGACCGCGCTTTCACGAACTGGAAATCGAAGCCGTCCGCCGCGAGACGGACGACGCCGTCGCGCTCCGCTTCAAGGTCCCGGCGGCGCTGAAGGCCGCCTACGCCTTCACCCCGGGCCAGTATCTCACCCTCCGCGCCGAGATCGGCGGCGAGGACGTGCGCCGCTCCTATTCGATCTGCTCGCCGCTCGGCGATCCCGGCCTCGAGGTCGGCGTGAAGCGGATCGAGGGCGGCGCCTTCTCCTCCCATGCGATGGGGCTGAAGCCCGGCGACCGGCTCGAGGTGATGACGCCGCAGGGCCGCTTCACCGCGCCGATCGGCGGCGCGCACGACTATCTCCTGCTCGCCGCCGGCTCCGGCGTCACGCCGATGGTCTCCATCGCCCGCTCGGTGCTGGAGGGGGAGCCGGAAAGCCGGGTGACGCTGCTCTACGCCAACCGGACGACCGAAAGCGTGATGTTCCGCGCCGCCTTCGAGGACCTGAAGGACCGCTTCCTCACCCGCTTCCGCCTCACCCATGTGATGGACGAGGAGGCGCAGGACTTCGAGCTCTTCAACGGACGGCTCGACGGCGAGAAGCTGGCGACGATGGCGACCCGCGGGCTGATCGACCCCGCCGCCTTCGACGCCGTCTTCGTCTGCGGCCCGCAGCCGATGATCTCGGCCGCGGAGACGGCGCTCCTCTCCCTCGGCGTCTCGCCGGACCGCATCCGGCATGAACTCTTCACCCCGGCCGGCGGCCTTCCCGTCGCCTCCGCGGCGGCGAAGCCGAAGCCGGAGGGGGCCTCGCGGGTCGAGGTGGTGCTCGACGGCGCGCGGAAAAGCTTCGCCATCGACCCGGCGGCGGAGACCGTGCTGGAGGCCGCGCACCGCGCCGGGCTGGAGCTTCCCTGGTCCTGCGCCGGCGGCATGTGCTGCACCTGCCGCTGCAAGGTGGTGGAGGGCGCCTCGGCGATGGACGTGAACTATTCTCTGGAACCCTGGGAGCTTGAAGCGGGCTACACGCTCGCCTGCCAGACCCGCCCCTCCGGCGCCCGGCTCGTCCTCGATTTCGACGCCGCCTGAACCGTTTCGGCCGCCAAGCCGATGATGCGGCGGGCTTTCCCGCGGCCTGCGCGCAAGAATTTCTGGCCCGCGGAAACTCGATCCTTCATTGACAGCACTCGGTTAGAGCCGCTTAACCTGACGCACTAAAAAAATTCGGGTGCGACCAAATGCGCCCGAGCGCTCAACACGGGAGAAATGCATGCGACTGTCGCTGATCAACAAGCTAGGTGCGGCCGCCGTGGCGGCGACCCTCGCCGCCGCGCTGGCGCCGACCGAGGCCGATGCGGGGCCGAAGGTCCGCTGGAAGCTGCACTCGGCCTACGGCACCAACCTCGCGGTTCTCGGCCGCGTGCCCGGCTACATCGCCGACCAGGTCCGGGCCATGTCCGGCGGCGATTTCGACATCAAGGTGTTCGAGCCCGGCGCTCTCGTCGGCGGCAACGCCTATTACGAGCCGGTGGGCCAGGGCTCCTTCGAGATCGCCTACGGCACGCCGGGCTATCACCAGGGCCGGAACTCCGCCTACAACCTCTTCTCGTCCTGGCCGTTCGGCCCCGGGCCGGCCGAATATCTCGCCTGGATGAAGTTCGGCGGCGGCAACGAGCTCGCCGAAGAGATGTACGCCGCGGACAACATCAAGTTCTTCATGTGCGGCATGATCCCGCCGGAGACTTCGGGCTGGTTCCGCGAGGAGATCAAGAGCCTCGACCAGCTGAAGGGCATGAAGATGCGCTTCTTCGGCATGGGCGCGAAGGTGATGCAGAAGCTCGGCGTCTCCACGCAGCTTCTCGCCGCGGGCGACATCTACCCCGCGCTCGAGCTCGGCACGATCGACGCGACCGAGTTCTCGATGCCGGCGATCGACCGCTCGCTCGGCTTCTACCAGATCGCGAAGTACAACTACTTCCCGGGCTGGCACCAGCAGGCGACGACCAACGAGTTCCTGATCAACATGGACGCCTGGAACGCCCTCACGCCGGAATACCAGGCGATGTTCCAGACCGCCTGCGACGCCAATATCGGCATCGAGCTCGCGGACGGCGAGAACCTTCAGTACAGCGCCATGCTCGAAAACGAGAAGGATGGCGTGAAGATCATGACCTGGACCGAAGAGGAGCTTGCGGTGTTCCGCAAGGCCTGGGACGAGGTCAACGCCGAAGAGATCGCCGCCAACCCGGTCTACGCCAAGGTCTGGCAGAGCTACGCGGACTTCCACGAGAAGTACAAGGTCTGGGGCGAGCGCGGCTACCTCAAGTAAGCCGGGCCGCTCGACTGCGAACCGACGCCGGCGCGCTTTCCCGCGCCGGCGTTTTTTTCAAGCATTGGTCCGTTTCGCGCGACGATCGGGCCGGGGGCGCCGCCGCCAAGGCGCGCAGCACGGGAAGACCATGGATTCCGCACTCTCACTCGCGAATGCGCTGGACGGCGTGACGCGCTGGATCGGCCGAAAGGCCGGCTGGCTCATGCTGCCGCTGATCTTCGTCATCATGTTCGACGTCGTGACGCGAAAGCTCGACTATACGCGCCTGATCTTTTCCGAATGGGGCGTCCAGTCCGGGGTGTCGGTCTCGACCATCCTGCAGGACGCGGAGTGGCACTTCCACGGGGCGCTGCTGCTGCTCTCCTTCGGCTTCGGCTATCTCGCCAACGCCCATGTCCGGGTCGACGTCTTCCGCGAATTGCTGCCGCGGCGCCGGCAGGCCTGGCTCGAACTGGTGGCGCTCCTCGTCATGGCGACGCCGTTCCTCGCGGTGATGCTCTGGTACAGCACGCTTCTCTTCGATCTCTCCTTCGAGCAGTGGGAAGGCTCCGACTCGCTCACCGGCATCGGCTGGCGCTGGGCGATCAAGTTCTTCATGCCGCTTGGCTTCGTCTTCGCCTGCTTCGCGGTGATCGCGACGGTCATCCGCCTGCTCGCCTTCCTCTTCGGCGACGAGACGCAGCGGCGCCGCGCGACCGAGGGGCTCGAGGTCTTCTCCGACGACCACGCCGCGCTCGACGAGGCGCGCCGCGCCGCCGAGGCCGCGCTCGCCGCCGAGAGGGAACGCGAACGGTCGCATGGCCACAAGCACGGCGGGGGACACTGAGATGGAATTCCTCGCCCACCTCTGGGAGCCGATCTACGACCACCTCTACGACTACATCGGCGCCTACATGTTCCTCGCCCTCGCGCTCATGCTCTTCACGGGCATGCCGGTGGCCTTCGCGCTCGGGGGCGTCGCCACGCTCTTCGGCCTCTGGTCGATCTATCTCGAATTCATCGACTGGCCGGTCTTCTTCGCCGTCGCGCAGCGGGTCTGGGGCGGCGATGGCGGCTCGGGGGCGGTCCACAACCCGATCCTCGTCGCGATCCCGTGCTTCGTCTTCATGGGGACGATGCTGGAGCGGTCCCGCGTGGCGGAGGACCTTCTCCACATCCTCCAGATCATGATGCGGCGGATCCCGGGCGGCCTCGCCCTCGCGGTGACGCTGATGGGCACGATCATGGCCGCGACCACCGGCATCATCGGCGCCTCGGTGGTGATGATGACGCTGCTCGCGCTGCCGACCATGCTCTCGCGCGGCTACTCGCCGGCGCTCGCCACCGGCACCATCGCCGCTTCGGCGACGCTCGGCATCCTGATCCCGCCCTCGATCATGCTCGTGCTGATGGCGAACCTGCTCGCCGTCTCGGTCGGCAACCTCTTCATCGGGGCGATCCTGCCGGGCCTGACGCTCTCGGGCCTCTACTTCCTCTACATCATGGTCTTCGCCACGGTGCGGCCGAGCGCGGCGCCCGCGATGTCGCTCGACGAGATCGACCTGCGGCCCACCAATCCGGCCAACACGATCCTCTTCCTCGCGATCTTCGTCGGGGCCATCGTGATCGCCTGGCTCGGCGTCACCTTCGGGCCCGGCGAGCAGGAGGATACCTTGCTGGCCGACATCAACTGGCCGCTCCTCGCCTTCATGACGATCTTCGGCGCCGCCATGTGGATCGGCAAAAAGGAGGGAGACACGCTCCTCGGCGGCATCCTCAAGGGCTTCGTGCCGCCGATCTTCCTCATCGTCATGGTGCTCGGCTCGATCTTCGCCGGCTGGGCCACGCCGACCGAGGCCGCCGGCGTCGGGGCCTTCGGCGCCATGCTCCTGGCCTGGATCAACGGCACGCTGACGAAGGAGGTGCTGACCTCGGTGGTGCATCGCACCGCGCTCACCACCGCGATGATCTTCTTCATCTTCGTCGGCGCGACGGCGTTCTCGACCATCTTCCGGAACGTCTACGGCGAGGACCTGATCGTCGAGCTCATCGAGTGGATGGACCTCGCGCCCTGGCCGCTCCTCTTCGTGCTGATGGGCACGATCTTCCTGATGGGCTTCTTCTTCGACTTCCTCGAGATCACGCTCATCATCCTTCCGGTCTTCGCCCCGGTCATCAAACTCCTGGCGGTGAACTTCGCGCCGCATCTCGGGCTGGAGGTCCCGGCCAACCAGGCGCAAACGGAATTCGTGCAGGCGCAGGTGATCTACTGGTTCGCCATCCTCGTTGCGGTGAACCTGCAGACCTCGTTCCTCACGCCGCCCTTCGGCTTCGCGCTCTTCTACATGAAGGGCGTGGCGCCGAGCTCGGTGAAGATTCAGGAGATCTATGCCGGCATCATCCCGTTCGTGATCCTGCAGCTGATCGGCCTCGCGCTCGTGATCGAGTTTCCCGGCCTCGCGCTCTGGCTGCCATCGCTCGTCTTCGAGTGATCGCGGCGCGGAGCGCGCCGCCGAGGGATCGGGGGGCCCGCGCCGGAAGGCGCGGGCCCTTCGCGTTCCGCCTCAGCGGTCGGGCGGCGGGTCGCCGGG
>CALFYQ010000005.1 GCA_937952085.1 uncultured Paracoccaceae bacterium
CAGATCACCACCCGCTCGCCCCGCGCCACATCGAGATCGACGCCACGGAGCGCCTCGAAGCCGCCGAAGCGCTTCACCACGCCCCGCATCGAGATCGCCGGCGGCCGCGCCCCCCCGTCCATGCCGCCGCCTCCCGCCAGCTTTCGTCAGCAGAGGAGACTATGGCGCCGATCCGCGCTGGAACAGGGCCGCGGAAGCGGCTCTAATCCTCCTGACAGCAACAGCCGCCGACTGGTTGAGAGGAGCCCCGACATGATCCGCCCCGTTCTCGCCGCGCTCGCGATCGCGACCGCGCTCGCAGCGCCCTCCGCCGAGGCGCAATCGGCGCTCAACCGCATCCTCGACAGCGGCGTGCTGAAGGTCGGCACGACCGGGGACTGGAACCCGATGTCGGTGCGGGACCCGGCCTCGAACTCCTACAAGGGATACGACATCGACGTGATGACCGAGCTCGCTAAGGATCTCGGCGTGACGCTCGAGTTCGTCCCGACCGACTGGAAGACGCTGGTGAACGGCGTCGCGGCCGGGGCCTATGACATCACCGGCTCCGCCTCGATCAGCCCGGCGCGGATGAAGGTGGCGGGATTTTCCGAGAGCTATCTCGAAGTTCAGATCTATCCCTTCACGATGCCCGACAAGGCCGCGAAGTTCGACGGCTGGGAAAGCGTGAACCAGGCCGGCGTGAAGGTGGCGACCGAGCTCGGCACCACGTTCGAGGCGCAGTCTAAGGCCTGGTTCCCGAACGCCGAGATCACCGTCGTCGAAGCGCCGGCGCGCGGCTATCAGGAGGTGCTGGCGGGCCGCGCCGACGCCTTCGTCACCTCCAACATCGAAGGCGCGACGCTGGCGGAGAAGTTCGGCGTCGTCCGGGTGGCGAACGCGGGGCCGCGGGCGCCGTCGCCGATCGCGATGATCCTGCCGCAGGCCGATCAGGTCTGGATCAACTACGTCAACAACTGGGTGAAGCTGAAGAAGCTCTCGGGCTTCTTCGACGGCCTCGCCGAGAAATGGGGCCTCGCCGGCTGACGGCGGCGTGGCGTTCGGCGCAGACGCCTCCGGCCCGGCGCGGCATGCTTCGGCCGCCGCGACAGGATACGGGACGCGGGTATGGCTGCGCCGAAGCTCTACGTCGAAGTGCGGGATTTGGACGGGGGCGCGCTGAGCCTCGTGGTGCGGGATGAGGGCGGCGCGCTCGCGGCGCTCTCCCTCGCGCGGCCGCCCGCCGCCGCGCCCGAACCGTCGCCGCCGCTGGGCGCCCGCCTCTGGGCGCTCGGCGTGGCGATCTTCCCGGGAGCTCTTGCCGCGCTCATGTCGCTCATCCTCGCCTCCTTCGCCTACAAGGCGATCATCTGGTCGAGCGAAACGCTGGCGACGCCGCTTCACCTCGTCCTTCTCGCCGTCGCCTGCGCGCTGGTCGGCCTCGGGCTTTACGCGATCGCCACGCCGGAGCGGCGCGCGCGGCATTCCGAGGCGATCTACTTCTGGTTCGGGGAACGCGCGCTCTGGGTGATGCCGCCGCTGCTTATGCTCACCGCGGCCGCCTGCTTCGCCTCCGTGACGCACCACCTGACGCGGGTCGCGCCGGGGCTCTTCGCCGCGCCCTTCGACGGCGCCGTTCCGGAGACCCGGTTGCTGGACTTCTACGTCTGGCATTTCCTCGATCTCGCGCCGTTTATCCGGATCAACGATCTTCTCCTCTGGGAGCGGCCGCTCGAGCATCAGTCGGGCTGGGTCGGCGTGATCATCCTCCTCTTCCAGGCGGCGGTGGTGTTCCCGGTCATCGCCGCGCTCCGAGCCGCGCGCGCGGCGGACCGGAAGCCTTGAGGACCCTTGCCGCGCGCCCGGGCCTCGGCTTCATTCGGGGTCGGGAGGCGCCATGAACGGACCATTCGACAGCGCGGAGCGCATCGCGTTCCGCGAGACGATCCGCGATTTCGTCGCGCGCGAGATCACCCCCTTCGCCGCCGAATGGGACGAGGCGGGGGAAGTGCCCTGGGCGCTCCACGAGAAGCTCGGCGCGCTCGGCGTCTGGGGCTTCGGGATAGACGAGCGCTGGGGCGGCCTCGGCTTCGAGGACCCGTTCATGCGCGCCGCCTATCAGGAGGAGATGTGCTTCTCCGGCGCCGGCGGGGTGAACGCGGCGGTGGGCGGGCGGTCGATCTCGGTCGGGCCGATCGCGCTTCTCGCGAGCGACGATCTCAGGGTGCGGTGGCTGCCTGAAATCCTCTCGGGCCGGATCGGCTCTTCCCTCGCCATTACCGAACCCTCCGGCGGCTCCGACGTCGCGGCGATGCGGACGAAGGCCCGGCGGGACGGGAACCATTGGGTGATCGACGGCGAGAAGACCTTCATCACCGGCGGGATGCGTTCCTCCGTCTATGTCGTCGGCGCGCGCACCGGGGGCGCCGGGCTCCGCGGCGTCAGCCTCTTCCTCGTCGAGGCGGATGCGCCCGGCTTCTCCCGCACCGCGCTGACGCGGAAACAGGGCTGGTGGGCTTCGGACACCGCGACGCTGCATTTCGACGGCGTGCGCGTGCCTGCCGAGGCGATGCTCGGGCCGGAGGGCGAAGGCTTTCTCGCCATCATGAAGAACTTCAACTGGGAGCGGGCGGGGATGATCGCCGGCTCCCTCGGCATGATGCGCGCCTGCTTCGAGGACGCGGTGGACTGGGCGCGGCACCGGCAGACCTTCGGCGCGCCGCTGATCGAGCGGCAGGCGATCCGCCACAAGCTGGCGGACATCTCCGCCCGGATCGACGCGACCCGCGCCTGGCTCGAACGGATCTGCTGGAGCATGGATCAGGGCGAGACGCCGGTGGCGGAGATCGCCAAGGCCAAGGTCTTCGCCACGAAGTCGCTCGAGTTCACCGCCTCCGAGTCGATGCAGATCATGGGCGGCGCCGGCTATCTACGCGGCGGCCGGATCGAACGGACCTGGCGCGAGGTGAAGGTGATGGCGATTGGCGGCGGCTCGGAAGAGGTGATGCGCGACCTCGCGGCGCGGCAGATGGGCCTGTGAACGCCCGCCCCGTCATCGGCAATTCCCGCGCGCGAGCGTTATTTCTCGCGCGCCATGCGCTGGCCGAGACGCCCGCCGGGCCGGCCGCGGGCGAGGCGCTGCACGACCTGATCGACCGGCTCGGCTTCGTGCAGGTGGATTCGATCCGTACCGTGGAGCGGGCGCATCACATGATCCTCCACGCCCGCCGTCGCGCCTATCGGCCGGAGGCGCTGAAGCGGCTGCTGGAGCGGGACAGGGCGCTTTTCGAGCACTGGACGCATGACGCATCCGTCATCCCCACCCGCTACTGGCGCTATTGGCGCCGCGCGACCGAGGATTCCGCCGAGCGGATCGCGGCGCGCTGGGAGGGCTATGGCCGCGCCGGCTTTCGCGAGCAGGCGGAGAAGGTGCTGGAGGAAATCGCCCGCCGGGGCCCGGTCCTCTCCCGCGAGATGGGGGAGGGCGAGCCCCGCTCGAACGGCGGCTGGTGGGAATGGAACCCGTCGAAGACCACGCTCGAATGGCTCTGGCGCGCCGGCAAGCTCGCCGTGGCGCGGCGCGACGGGTTCCAGAAGGTATATGACCTCGCCGAGCGGGTGATCCCGGCCGAAGCCCATGCGGGCGAGGCGCCGGAGCGGGCGGAGCTGGTCGACTGGGCCTGCGGCGCGGCGCTCGACCGGCTTGGCTTCGCGACGACGGGCGAACTCGCCGCCTTCTGGGGCCTCGTCACGCCGGAGGAGGCGAAGGACTGGGCGCGGGGCCGCTCCGACCTGATCGAGGTCGCCGTCGAGGGCGCGGACGGCGCGCCGCGGGTCGCGCTGGCGCGGCCGGACTTGCTTGAGGAGGCGGCGGCCGAGGCGCCGGGCGGCGTTCGGGCCCTCTCCCCCTTCGACCCGGCGCTGCGCGACCGGAAGCGGACCGAGCGGCTGTTCGGCTATCACTACCGCATCGAGGTCTTCGTGCCGGCGGAGAAGCGGCGCTACGGCTACTACGTCTTCCCGCTGCTGGAAGGGGACCGGCTGATCGGCCGGATCGACATGAAGGCGGACCGGGATACGGATGCGTTGATCGTCTCCGGCCTCTGGCTGGAGCCGGGGGTGAAGGCCTCGGCCGGTCGGATGCGGCGGATCGACGCGGAACTCGAACGCCAGCGCCGCTTCGCCGGGGTCGGCGCGCTGCGGTTCGAGGAGGGGTGGATGCGGACATGACCAGAACCGATGTCGTCATCGTCGGCGCCGGGCTCGCCGGTCTCGCCGCCGCCCTGGAGCTGACCCGCCGCGGCCGCCGCGTCACGCTGCTCGACCAGGAGGGGGAGGCCAATTTCGGCGGCCAGGCCTTCTGGTCGCTCGGCGGGCTGATGATGATCGACACGCCCGAACAGCGGCGGATAGGGGTGAGGGACAGCATCGACCTCGCCCGCTCCGACTGGCTCGGCACGGCGGGCTTCGACCGAACGGAAGACGAGTGGCCGCGGAAATGGGCGGAGGCCTTCCTCGAGTTTTCCGCCGGCGAGATGCGGTCGGAGCTCCACGGGCTCGGGATGCGCTGGTTTCCGGTCGTCGGCTGGGCGGAGCGGGGCGGCACCTGGGCCTCGGGCCACGGCAATTCCGTGCCGCGCTTCCACGTCACCTGGGGAACCGGAACTGGCGTTGTCGCCGCCTATGAACGGCCGGTGCGGGAGGCGGTGAAGGCGGGGCGGGTGGAGCTTCTCTTCCGCCGCCGCGCGACGCGGCTCCTCACTTCGGGCGGCGTGGTAACAGGCGTCGCCGGCGAGGTGCTGGCCGGCGACGGCGCGGCCCGCGGCGCGCCCTCTACGCGCGACGTCGTCGGGGAATTCGAGATCCGGGCGGAAAGTGTGATCCTCACGACCGGCGGGCTCGGCGGGAACCACGACCTTGTCCGCGCCGTCTGGCCGGCCGACCGGCTCGGCCCGCCGCCGGCCCGGATGCTCTCCGGCGTGCCCGCGTATGTCGACGGCGCCGGCCTCGGCATCGCCGAGCGGGCCGGCGCGCGGACCATCAATCTCGACCGGATGTGGCACTACACCGAGGGCGTCGAGAACTGGGCGCCGATCTGGCCGATGCACGCCATCCGCATCCTGCCCGGCCCGTCCTCGATGTGGTTCGACGCCTTCGGCACGCGAATGGCGCCGCCGTGCCTCCCCGGTTTCGACACCAACGCCACGCTGAAGCGCATCCTCTCGACCGGGAAGGACTGGTCCTGGTTCGTCACCACGCAGGCGATCGCCAAGAAGGAGTTCGCGCTCTCGGGCTCCGAGCAGAACGGCGACCTCACCTCGGGCAAGTGGCAAGACGTGCTGAAGGCACGGCTCGGCAAGACGGCGACGCCGGAGGTGGAGGCGTTCAAGGAGAAGGGCGCGGATTTCATCGTCGAGACCGATTTCGAGCGTCTCGTCGCCCGCATGAACGACCTCGCCGGCGAGGCGCTGCTCGACCCCGCCGCGCTCCGCGCCGAGATCGAGGCGCGGGACCGGCAGATCGCCAACCCTTTCGCGAAGGACGCGCAGGTCGTCGCGCTCTACGCCGCGCGGCGCTATCTCGGCGACAAGCTCTTCCGGGTGGCGAAGCCGCACCGGATCCTCGACCCGGCGAAGGGCCCGCTGATCGCGGTCCGGCTCAATATTCTCACCCGAAAATCGCTCGGCGGGATCGAGACGGATCTCGAAAGCCGCGCCCTCGGCGCCGGCGGGCGGCCGATTCCGGGCCTCTTCGCCGCGGGGGAGGTGGCGGGCTTCGGCGGCGGGGGCTATCACGGCTATGCGGCGCTCGAGGGCACGTTCCTCGGCGGCTGCATCTTTTCCGGCCGCGCCGCGGGGCGGGCCGCCTGAGGGAGCGAACATGCCCATCAAGCCCGCCTTCGAGATGGTGAAGGAAGCGACGGCCGAGATCGTCACAGTCTCGCCGGCCGACGCCATCGCCCGGATGAACGACCCGGACTTCCTGCTCGTCGACATCCGCGACCCGCGGGAGCTCGAGCGCGAGGGCAAGATCCCCGGCGCGTTCCATGCGCCCCGCGGGATGCTGGAATTCTGGGTCGACCCGGCGAGCCCCTACTACAAGCCCGTCTTCGGCGAGGCGAAGACCTTCGTCTTCTTCTGCGCCGCGGCTGGTCGCTCGGCGCTTTCGGTGCGGACGCTGCAGGAGATGGGGATGGAGAACATCGCCCAACTCGGCGAAGGCTTTTCGGGCTGGAAGAAGGCCGGCGGCCCGGTCGAGGGCGGGAAGAAGGACTAGGCCGCCCAGGAATAGGCGACCTCGGGGAGCGGCGCGCCGCCGACCGAGGTGCGCCCCTCCGCCGCCTCCCGCCCGCCGAGGCCCAGATAGAACCGGCGGGCGACCTCGTTGCCCGCCAGCGCCCAGACGACGAGCGGCCCGAAGCCGCGCGCCTTCAGCGCCTCCCGCGCGGCGCGGAAGAGCCGCCCGCCGAGCCCGGCGCCGCAGCATTCCGGCGAGAGGTAGAGCTCGTAGATCTCGCCGGCGTCGATGAAGCCGCGGCCCCGGCTCGGCCCGAGCCGGGCGTAGCCGACCAGCCGTCCGTCGATCTCGATGCCGAGGGCGCGGCCGCCGGCCCGGTGGAGCCCGGCCCACCAGCGCGGCCCCTTCGCCGCGATCCGCCGCTCCAGCGCGCCGCCGGGGATGAGGCCGGAATAGGCCCAGCGCCAGGCCGAGGCGTGCACCGCGGCCAGCGCCTCCGCGTCGCGCATTTCCGTCCAGCGCGTCTTGATCGCATTCATCGCAGCGCCACCTTCCCTCGCCGGGGCGGCCTTCGGGGCAGATTACGTCTCGGGGCCGCGCCGGTCCATCGCCCCGGAGCCCGTCGCCCGTGCCCGAACAGACGCCCGCCACGACCGTGCCGCCAAAGGCGAAGCCGAAGAGCCGCCCGGCGCGGCCGCCGCTCTACAAGGTGATCCTGCTGAACGACGACTATACGCCGCGGGACTTCGTCGTCGCGGTGCTGAAGGCGGTGTTCCGGATGAACGAGAGCGAAGCGCTCGGCGTGATGCTGACGGCGCATCGGAAGGGCGCCTGCGTCGTCGCCGTCTACACGCGCGACGTCGCCGAGACGAAGGCGAAGGAGGGGACGGAGGCGGGAAGGCAGGCGGGCTATCCGCTCGCCTTCACCACGGAGAAGGAGTGACGCAGGTTCAGCGGGCGACGAGCGCCAGGCAGTCCTTGCCCTTCGCTTCGATCGCGGCGCAGGCGGAAAGCGCCTCCGCCCGGTCGAGCCCGGTGAGCTTGGCGCGGTAGGCCGGCCGGCCGCGAAGGCTGAACCGGTCAACTTCGCGCCCGGCGGAGGAGAGGCCGCGAATGCCGAGCGCCGCGGAGGCGAGTTCGGCCACCGCCGATTCCTTGTCGCGGAAGACGCCGACCTGCACGGACCAGTCCGCCGGGCCGCGCGGCGCCGGGGCCGCGACGGGCACCGCGGAGGCGACGGCGATCCCGCCCGGGCGATGACGCGGCGCCGGGCTCTGTCGCGGCGAACGCTGGGTGAAGCGGAGCGGCGGCTGTTCCGACGCGGCGGCGGCCGGCACCAGAAGCTCGCCGGCCTCTGCCAGGAGCGAGGGCTCTTCCGCCTCCTCCTCGACGGTGTCGCCTTCGACCAGAAGCTCGTCCGGCCGGGGTTCCGGCGCCGGCGCGGCGGCGATCTCGATCCGGTCGCTCTCGGAGCCGCCGCGCCGGGCGGCGAGCGCCGCCGTGGAGATCACCTCGGCGCGGGCGGGGGCCTTGCGAAAGCCGGTGTCGAGGAGTTCGGCCATCCGCGCATTGCGCCAGGCGCCGCTCTTGCCGCCGAGCACCACGCCGATCACGCGCTCGCCGTTCCGTTCCGCGGACGAGACGAGGTTGTAGCCGGCGGCGTTGGTATAGCCGGTCTTGATTCCGTCAGCGCCGCGATAGGCGGCGAGGAAACGCCGGTTCGTGCTGTGCACGGTCCGGCCCATCGTGTTCGTCGAGCTGCGGCCGAAGATGTTGTAATACTGGGGAAAATCGTAGAACAGCGCGCGGCCCATCATGGCCATATCCCGCGCCGTCGTATACTGGCCCTTCGCGGTGAGGCCAGAGGCCGTGGCGAACCGGCTGTCGACCATGCCGAGCGCCTTCGCCTTCGCGTTCATGCGGCGGGCGAACTGCGCCTCGGTGCCGTCCACCGCCTCTGCGAGCGCGACCGCGGCGTCATTCGCCGACTTGACCGCGGCGGCGCGAATGAGATCGCGTATGGTGACGCGCTGGCCGGCGCGGAGGCCGATCCGCGAGGGCGGTTGCGCCGCCGCGCGGCGCGTGATCGTGACCCGCTGATCGAGCGAAAGACGCCCATCTCCCACCGCCTCGAATACGAGGTAGAGGGTCATCATCTTTGTGAGCGACGCCGGATGCAGCTTTCGGTCCGCATCCGATTCGAGCAGCGACTCGCCGCTCCGCGCGTCCATCACGTAGGCGGCGTATGGCGCCGCCGTCGCTCCGGCCGCGGCGAGCAGGAACCCGCCCACAAGGATCACTATCGCCGCAAGTCGTGCGGCCGCCCCTTTCGTCATTTTCATGACGCCTCGCGCCTCGTTCTGATTCCGCCCGGCGTGACTCGTATCGCGGCCCGCCTCGGCTACTGCTCTGGCGTGAACTTAACATTGGCCGCCAGAGGATGGAACCGGAAAAGCTTTTCCAGAGCGTTAACCAACCCGCAGGTCGTCTCGGCCCGCCGCTTCGGCGGGCGCGGCGGGGTCGCGCCGCCCAGAGGGGGGTCGACGCCGTGATGCTGCGCTGCAAAATCCGATCTTGACGCAGTGCAGCAAAAACCCCATATGACGGGGCGTAAAGGTTAGAGCCGCCCCGATCCCCCCAAGAGGGCGCAAAAGGAGACACGATCATGGCTACCGCCAAAGACGCCGCCGCTAAGGTTGAATCGCTCGCCGCCGACGCCCAGAAGGCCGCCACCGAGGGCTTCGAGAAGATCGCGAAGTCCTTCGAGGACGTCGCGGCCTTCGGCCAGGACAACATGGAGGCCTTCGTCAAGTCCTCCAACATCTTCGTCAAGGCCGCCGAGGAGCTGAACGCCGAGATGGTGAGCTTCTCCAAGAAGGCCGTCGAAGAGGGCGTCGCCGCCGCCAAGGAGATGACCTCGGTCAAGACGATGCCGGAGTTCGTCGAGAAGCAGGCCGCCTTCGCGAAGGCGTCGCTCGACGGCTACATGAAGCAGGCCGCGAAATTCAACGAGATGTTCATGGCCGCTGCGAAGGACATCGCCGAGCCGATGAACGCCCGTGCGGCGGCCGCGGCGGACATGGTGAAGTCCTACCGCGTGTGACGGTTTCTCAACCGTCTGGAGTTAGGGAAGGGGGCCTCGGCCCCCTTTTCACTTTGGGCGGGCTCATTATATCATGCGCCCGAGGCTGCGTCCTTCGCGCCGCCGGGGCCTGGCACCACGATGAGAGAGTTCCGCGCCATGACCGAACCGAGCTGCATCCGGGCCGCCGCTGGCGATGAACGGCGCGGCGCGGGCGGCGGGGCGGGCGGAGGCCGGCGCGGCGGCGCCGACACGGCGATTATCGCCAAGCCGAAAGCGAAGACGCAGCGCCCGTCGCTCTACAAGGTGATGCTGCTGAACGACGACTACACGCCGATGGAGTTCGTCGTGCATGTGCTGGAGCGGATCTTCGGCCTCTCCAATGCGCAGGCGGTCGAGGTGATGCTGACCGTCCATCGCCGCGGGCTCGCCGTGGTCGGCGTCTATTCCTTCGAGGTGGCCGAGACCAAGGTCACCCAGGTCATGGAATATGCGCGGCGGAACCAGCATCCGCTGCAGTGCACGATGGAGAAGGAATAGGCCGCAAGGCCGCCCTTCCGCCGTTTCTCGCCGCATTTCCGGGCGCCGGCGCCCTTCGCTTCGGCGCCCCGCGATGAACACGGTAAAATTACGCTTCCGTGGAAGGCTGTCCTTGATCGGCCGCTTCCAAGGCCGACATAGTTGTGATGTCATCCGAAGCGGGCGGTCCTCTGTCCGCCTCGCCGCAGAACGGGGTCGCCATGCCGTCTTTCACCAAGTCGCTCGAAGAAGCCATCCATCGGGCGTTGGCGCTTGCGAATGCGCGCCGGCACGAACTCGCCACGCTGGAGCATCTTCTTCTGAGCCTGATCGACGAGCCGGAGGCGGCGAACGTGATGCGCGCCTGCGGGGTCGATCTCGAACAGCTGCGCGGTTCGCTCACGCGCTTCGTCGATGAGGAACTCGACACGCTCGTCAGCGAGATCGAGGGCTCCGAGGCCGCGCCGACGACAGGGTTCCAGCGCGTGATCCAGCGCGCGGCGATCCATGTCCAGTCATCCGGCCGGTCCGAGGTGACAGGCGCCAATGTGCTGGTCGCGATCTTCGCGGAGCGCGAAAGCCACGCCGCCTTCTTCCTGCAGGAGCAGGACATGACCCGCTATGACGCGGTCAACTACATCTCCCACGGCGTCGCGAAGGACCCGGCCTACGGCGAGCAACGCCCGGTCCGGGGCGCGGAAGACGCCGACGAGGCGGAGCAGGCGGAAAAGGCTGGGGCGAAGTCGGAGGACACCGCGTTGGCGAAGTACTGCGTCGATCTCAACGCGAAGTCCCGGCAGGGCAAGGTCGATCCCCTGATCGGCCGGGAATCGGAGGTGGAGCGCTGCATCCAGGTGCTCTGCCGCCGCCGCAAGAACAACCCGCTCCTGGTCGGCGACCCTGGCGTCG
>CALFYQ010000006.1 GCA_937952085.1 uncultured Paracoccaceae bacterium
GTTCCACGTGATCTCGGTCCTCGCCTGGATGGCGGGGATGTTCTACCTGCCGCGGCTCTACGTCTATCACGCGGAGGCGGCCGAGGGGCGGCCTGAGCTCGACGCCACCTTTCGGGTGATGGAGCGGCGGCTTCTCCGGGCGATCATGAACCCGGCGATGATATCCACCTGGGTGTTCGGGTTGATGCTGGTCTTCACGCCCGGACTCGTTGACTGGAGCGCCGGGTGGGCGTGGGTGAAAGCGGCGGGCGTGGTCGGGATGACCTGGCTTCACCATCATCTGGCGCTCTGGCGCAAGGATTTCGAGGCGGGGAGGAACCGGCGCTCGGGCCGATTCTATCGGATCGCCAACGAGGTTCCGACGCTTCTCGTCATCGTCATAGTCGTCATGGTGATAGTGCGGCCCTTCTGAGCCGCCGCAATCGGTGATTGACAGCGCAGGGGCGCGGGAGGATAAGCGCTTCGCGCATTCGCGCCTTTCCCACGCGGCCGCGGCCTTTGGCGCGGCCTCTCCCCACGATCAGCGCCGCTCCCGCACAGCGCCTCCGCCGACGGACCCCGCTCATGGACATCACCCAGGTCAAGCTTTCCGATCTCAAGTCGAAGAGCCCGACGGAGCTTCTCGTCTTCGCCGAGGAGCTCGAGGTCGAGGGCGCGAGCACCATGCGCAAGCAGGAGCTGATGTTCGCGATCCTGAAGGAGCTCGCCGACCGTGAGGTCGAGATCATGGGCGAGGGCGTGCTGGAGGTTCTGCAGGACGGTTTCGGCTTCCTTCGGTCTCCGGATGCGAACTACCTGCCGGGGCCGGACGACATCTATGTCTCGCCGAACCAGATCCGGCGTTTCGCGCTTCGCACCGGCGACACGGTGGAAGGGCTGATCCGTGAGCCGAAGGAGGGCGAGCGCTATTTCGCCCTGACCAAGGTCGCCACGATCAACTTCGAGGATCCGGAGAAGACGCGCCACAAGGTCCATTTCGACAACCTGACGCCGCTCTATCCCGACGAGCGGCTGAAGATGGAGATCGACGATCCGACCATCAAGGACCGCTCCGCCCGGGTGATCGACCTCGTCGCGCCGATCGGAAAAGGCCAGCGCTGCCTCATCGTCGCGCCGCCGCGGACCGGCAAGACCGTGCTGCTGCAGAACATCGCCTATTCGATCGAGCGCAACCATCCGGAATGTTTCCTCATCGTGCTGCTGATAGACGAGCGGCCGGAAGAGGTTACGGACATGCAACGCTCGGTGAAAGGCGAGGTCGTCTCCTCGACCTTCGACGAACCGGCGACGCGGCATGTGGCGGTGGCCGAGATGGTGATCGAGAAGGCGAAGCGCCTCGTCGAGCACGGGCGGGACGTGGTGATCCTCCTCGATTCCATCACTCGGCTCGGGCGCGCCTTCAACACGGTGGTTCCGTCGTCCGGCAAGGTGCTGACCGGCGGCGTCGACGCCAATGCGCTGCAGCGGCCGAAGCGGTTCTTCGGCGCGGCGCGGAACATCGAGGAGGGGGGCTCCCTCACCATCATCTCGACGGCGCTGATCGACACCGGCAGCCGGATGGACGAGGTGATCTTCGAAGAGTTCAAGGGCACCGGCAACTCGGAAATCGTGCTCGACCGCAAGGTGGCGGACAAGCGCGTCTTCCCGGCGATGGACATCCTCAAGTCCGGCACCCGGAAGGAGGATCTCCTGGTCGAGAAGTCGGAACTCACGAAGATGTTCGTCCTGCGGCGGATCCTCAACCCGATGGGGACGACCGACGCCATCGAGTTCCTGCTCGGCAAGCTCAAGCAGACCAAGTCGAACAGCGAGTTCTTCGATTCGATGAACGCCTGAGCCTTTACGGGCTCAGGCGCTTTCGTTCGGATCAGGGCTCGAGAAGGAGCGAGCCGGTGGTCGCGCGGCCCTCAAGCGCGCGATGCGCCTCGGCGGCTTCGGCGAGCGGATAGCGCTTCGAGATCGAGACGTTCACCGCGCCGGCGGAAAGGACGGCGAAATAGTCGTCCGCCGCCTCGCGAAGCTCCGTCTGGCTCGCCGTGTAGTCGAAGAGCGTCGGGCGGGTCACGAAAAGCGACCCTTTCGAGGCCAGGATGCCGAGATTGACGTCGGTGACCGGGCCCGAGGCGTTGCCGAAGCTCACCATCAGGCCGCGGCGCCGAAGGGAATCGAGCGAGGCGAGCCAGGTACTCTTGCCGACGCCGTCGAAGACGACGGGAACCATCGCGCCGCCGGTGATCTCTCGGACCCGTGCGGCAACGTCTTCGGAATCGTAGCGGATGACGTGGTCGCAGCCCGCTTCCTTGGCGAGCGCGGCCTTCGCCTCCGATCCGACGGTGCCGATCACGGTGGCGCCGAGATGCTTCAGCCACTGGCAGGCGATGAGGCCGACACCGCCGGCGGCGGCATGGAATAGCACGGTTTCGCGCGCGACGACCGGGTGGATTCGGCGGATCAGGTACTGGACCGTCAGACCCTTCAAGAGCGAGGCGGCGGCGGTTTCGTCGGAAATGCTGTCCGGCAGGCGCACCACCCGGTCGGCCTTCACGACATGGGCTTCGGAATAGGCGCCGATCGGGCCGGAGCAGTAGGCGACGCGGTCGCCGGCGGCGAGGTCGGTCACGCCAGCGCCGACCGCCTCGACGACGCCCGCCGCCTCGAGGCCGATGCCGGAGGGAAGCGTGATCGGGTAGAGGCCGCTCCGATGGTAGGTGTCGATGAAATTCACGCCGATCGCACGATGGCGGATGAGGATTTCGCCGGCCCCGGGTGAGGAGAGCGCGCGCTCGGCGAGCCTCATCTTCTCCGGGCCGCCGAATTCACGGATTTCGATCGCCTTGACCATGACGCGCCTCCCTGCTTAGGAGCGCGCATGAGAGAAGCGAAGTTCGACCGAGGTCAAGCGGGCGTCGGCGAGACGGTCTTCGCACTTGCGACCGCGCCGGGTCGGGCGGCGGTTGCGGTGATCCGCATCTCGGGGCCAGCGACGGATGAGGCGCTTCAAGCGATTTCGGGGGCGCTCCCGCCGCCGCGTCAGCTGATGTTGCGCGCGATTCGGGCTGCGAACGGAATGCTTATCGACCGCGGCATGGTCGTCCGGTTCCCCGAGGGGGCCAGCTATACTGGGGAGGCGATGGCCGAGCTGCACCTCCATGGCGGTCGCGCGACCGTCGCGCGGGCGCTTGCGGAGCTTGAGGCCACGCCGGGCCTGAGGCAGGCCGAACCTGGAGAGTTCACGAGGCGAGCAATGCGGAATGGTCGCATCGATCTTGCACGGGCGGAAGGTCTGGCGGAACTGATCGACGCGGAGACGGAGATGCAGCGCCGTCAGGCGCTGGCCGCCCTTGACGGCGGCCTTGCGGGCCAGGCGCGGTTGTGGCGCGAAGGCGTGATTGATGCGCTCGGGTGGATCGAGGCGACCCTGGACTTTTCTGACGAGGCGGACTCGCCAGATGCGCTGCCAGAGGATTTGGGGCACGAGCTTCGGCGGCTCGCCTCGGAGATCGCGGAGGCGGCGGCGCTGGCCCCGGGGCGCGAGCGGGTGCGCGAGGGTTTTCGCGTGGCCCTGGTGGGACCGCCGAATGCCGGGAAATCCACTCTGATCAATGCGATAGCAGGCGAAGACGTAGCCATCTCATCGGCGACGCCCGGCACGACCCGCGATGTGATCCGGGTTTCGTGCGACCTTGATGGGCTGCCGGTCGTCTTTCTCGATATGGCGGGGTTGCGAGCGACCGCCGATGAAGTCGAGGCGCTTGGCGTGGAGCGGGGACGTCGGGCGGCGGCATCGGCCGATCTCCGCCTTTTCCTCGCGGCGCCGGATGCGCCAGACTTGGCTGAGGAAGGCCTGGAGCGGCCGGGAGACATCCGGGTCTGGACCAAGGCGGATCTCGGCGCGGGTCCCGGATGGCGGGAGATTTCCGTGATCCGCGGCCATGGCGTGAAGGCTTTGCTGGCCGACATTCGGACGGAGTTGGCGGCTCGTGCGCCGGCGTCGGCGGTGTCCGCCAACCGGAGGCAATCGGCATGCCTTCGCGACGCGGCGGCGGCGCTGATGGACGCGGCTTCGCCGGCCCCCGCGGAGATACGGGCGGAATGGCTCAGAAGGGCGGCCTTGTCGTTGGAGCTGATGATCGGCTCCGTAGCGCCGGACGATGTTCTGGACGGCGTGTTTCGACGCTTCTGCATCGGCAAATAGGCGTTTCACGTGAAACAGGTCGGGCACGGATATGAAGTTGCAGTTGTCGGAGGCGGACATGCCGGGGTGGAGGCGGCGCTCGCCGCTGACCGCATGGGCGCGCGGGTCGCGTTGGTCACCCAGCGCTTCGACACGATTGGCCAGATGTCCTGCAATCCCGCGATCGGCGGTATCGGAAAGGGCCATCTGGTCCGGGAGATCGATGCGCTGGACGGGTTGATGGGTCGCGCCGCGGACGCCGCGGCGATTCATCATCGACTGCTGAACGCGGGAAAGGGACCGGCGGTGCGCGGTCCGCGTGTTCAGTGCGATCGAGGGCTGTATCGTCGTTTTGTCCAGGCTACGCTACGCAAGTCCGGCGTGGACGTGATTGAGGCGGAAGTCGCTGGCCTGGAGATCGGCGTCGAGGGGGTTTCCGAGCTGATTCTCGGCGACGGTGCTCGACTGCCGGTTCGAACGGCTGTGCTCACGACGGGAACGTTTCTCGCCGGCCGAATCCACGTTGGCGCGGAGTCCCGGTCCGGCGGCCGAATGGGCGATCGCGCCGCTCATGCTCTGGCCGCGCGCCTCGCGGCCCTCGGACTTCCCATGGGGCGATTGAAGACCGGAACGCCGCCGCGCCTGGACGGCGCCGGGATTGACTGGGCGAGGATTAGGGCGCAGCCGGGCGACGTATCGCCGACGCACATGTCGTTCCTGACCCGGGCGATTGCAAACCGACAGGTCCTCTGCGGAATTACCGGGACGACCGAACGGACTCATGAGATCGTGCGGGCAGGCTTGGGCGAATCCCCGGTCTACAGTGGAGCGATCGACGGCCGCGGACCCCGCTACTGCCCCTCGATCGAAGACAAGGTCGTTCGGTTCTCGGATCGATCTTCGCACCAGATTTTCCTTGAACCGGAAGGCCTTGACGACTCGACAATCTACCCGAACGGAGTTTCTACCGCGCTGCCGGCCGAAACTCAGGCGCAAATGATCCGGTCGATCCCCGGTCTCGAATGCGCCCGAATTCTCGCGCCAGGCTACGCAATCGAATATGACTACGTCGATCCGCGGGCACTTGATCATCGCCTTGCGCTGCGCGAGGCGCGCGGCCTGTTTCTCGCCGGGCAGATCAATGGAACGACCGGATACGAGGAGGCGGCGGCCCAGGGCCTCCTCGCCGGCCTCAATGCGGCTCTGGAGGCGAAGGGGCGGGACCCGTTCGTCGTGGATCGAAGCGACGCCTATCTCGGCGTGATGATCGACGATCTCGTCCGCGCCGGAGTCACAGAGCCCTACCGGATGTTCACGTCGAGGGCCGAGTTTCGTCTCACGCTTCGCGCCGACAACGCCGATGCGCGCCTGACCGAGCGCGGCGCGGCTCTCGGCTGCGTCAGCGACCAGCGGCGCGCCGTCTGGACGGAAAAGGCGGGCCGCCTGGCTGCAACCCGCGCCGCTCTGGACGCGCGGTCTATGACTCCAACCGCGCTGGCTGCCGCTGGCGTTCCGGTGCGTCTCGACGGCGCACGGCGCACGGCGTTCGATCTTCTGGCGCAAAAGGCGGTCGCGCCGGACGCGCTCGCGCGCCTGTGGCCGGATCTTTCGGGGCTGGATCCGGAGGCGCTCGAACAGGTCGCGATCGAGGCGCTCTATACGCCTTACCAGGCCGGCCTCGCCGAGCGCCTGGCGACGGTTCGCGCGGATCTTGGCGTCCGCATTCCGGCGGAGCTGGATGTCTCGGAGCTCGGCGGCATCTCCTTGGAGCTCAGGGAAAAACTGATGCGGTTCCGGCCGCGGACCTTGGCGGAGGCGGGCCGGATCGAGGGCTTCACTCCGGCCGCGCTCGTCGTGCTCCATGCAGCTTCGGTGCGGGCCTCGTGAGGTCTTCGCCGGCGTCGAACGGCCCGCTCGCGGGCGTTTCACGTGAAACGCTGGAGCGGCTTCGAATCTACGAGGACCTTCTCCTTGCCTGGAACCGTCGGATCAACCTCGTGTCCCGATCAACGGAAGCCGACCTCTGGCGCCGCCATATCGAGGACTGCGCCCAATTGAGCCCCCTTGCTTCCGAGGCCGCCGAAGAATGGGCGGATCTCGGAGCTGGCGCCGGATTGCCAGGTCTCATCGTCGCCGCACTTCGCGCCGAGACCTCGCCGCACTTCCAGATGACGCTTGTCGAAAGCGATGCGCGGAAGTGCGCGTTCCTGTCCGAGGCCGCGCGCCGGATGGCGCTGTCGGTGAGGGTCGAGCATCGTCGCCTCGATCCATCCGAACCTCCGATTCGCCGCTTCCCGGTAGTCTCGGCCCGCGCTCTGGCCCCGTTGGCGCGTCTACTGCCGCTGTCGGCCCCACTTCTCGCGCCCGGCGGCGTTCTGCTTTTCCCCAAGGGCCGCGACGTAGAGGCCGAGCTGGAGTCGATCCGCGGCCATTGGCGCATGCGCCTTGATGCGATACCCAGTCGTACGGAGGCTGGAGCCTCGATCCTGCGGATCAGGGAGCCCGTGCGCATCGATGACTGACCCCTACGGCGCGCTGCCGACGGTCGTCGCCGTCGCCAACCAGAAGGGCGGCGTGGGAAAGACGACGACTGCAATCAACCTCGCAACCGCGCTCGCCGCGCTCGGTCAGCGCGCGCTCCTCGTCGACCTTGATCCGCAGGGCAACGCCAGCACCGGCCTCGGCATCGAACCAGGCGATCGTGGGCCAGGCTCCTATGCGGTGCTTCGCGGCGACAGCAGTTTCGCCGGCGCGCTGCGCCCCTCCGGTGTGCCGGGCCTCGACGTACTGCCTGGCTCGATCGATCTCAGCGGTTTCGATCTCGAAGCGCACGGTCTCGCGGATCGCGCCCATCTCCTCCGGAACGCCCTCACAGACCCCGCGGCGCGCGCATTCGACCGGATCCTCATAGACTGCCCACCGGCGCTCAACCTCTTGACGGTGAACGCGCTTGCAGCTGCCGACCGCGTCCTGATCCCGCTCCAGAGCGAGTTCTTCGCCCTTGAAGGCCTCTCGCAGCTTCTCCGCACCATTGAGCGCATCCGCCAGGGCCTCAATCCGAAACTAGAGATCGACGGGATCGTCCTCACCATGTTCGACCGTCGGAACAACCTCGCCACGCAGGTCGAAAGCGATGTCCGCGCGACGCTCGGCGGGCTCGTCTACGAAACAGCGATCCCGAGGAACATCCGGCTTTCGGAGGCGCCCTCCCATGGGATGCCCGCGCTGATCTACGACCAGCGCTGTGCGGGAAGCCGCGCCTATCAATCGCTCGCCGCCGAGCATCTGGGCCGAAGCGGCGCGCCCGCGCCGAGGCGGGGAGACGCCGCATGACCGATAAACCGAAGAAGCGGGCCCTCGGACGGGGCCTCGACGCGCTCCTCGGCGCCGTCGCCGCGCCTGAAGAGACCGCCGCCGCGCCGGCGGGAGACGTCTCCCGTCTCCCGATCGAATTTCTCAAGCCGAGCCCCGACCAGCCGCGCAAGATCTTCCGCCCGGGAGAAATCCACGACCTCGCCGAATCGATCCGCACTCGCGGCGTGATCCAGCCCCTGATCGTCCGGCCGGACCCCGACGCGCCGGCGACGCGCTGGTTCATCGTCGCCGGCGAGCGGCGCTGGCGCGCAGCCCAGGAAGCCGGCCTTCACGAACTCCCGGTACTGGTGCGGGACCTCTCCGACGAAGAGGCGCTCGAAATCGCCATTGTCGAGAACCTCCAGCGCGCCGATCTCAACGCCGTCGAGGAGGCGGCCGCGCTACGCCAGCTTTCCGAACGCTTCGGCCTCGGCCCCGCGGAAATCGCCCGCGCCATCGGCAAGAGCCGGCCCTATGTCGCCAACGCGATCCGCCTTCTGGCGCTGCCGCAGGAGGTGCTCGATCTCGTATCCGACGGCCGCCTCAGCGCAGGTCATGCGCGTGCGCTGATCGGCGCAGCGGACCCGGTCGCCCTCGCCCGCAAGGTGATCGAGGAGGAACTGACGGTCCGCCGCACCGAGGAGCTGGCGCGCCATCTGCCGGAGGCCGCCGCCCGGCGGGTCTCCAGGAAACCGCGGAAAGACGCAGACACCGCCTCCCTCGAAGCCGATCTCTCCGCCGCTCTCTCGCTCCGCGTCGCCATCAAGCACCGCGGCGAGAAAGGCGGCGAGGTCGTCCTATCCTATCGATCGCTCGATGAACTGGACGGGCTCTGCCGCCTGCTCATGGGCTGATCGCCGAACGCCAACCGCAACAGCGTCCGCTCCACCAGCGCATGCGGCGCGACCGCGGGAGACGCCCGCAGCGCCCGCTCAACATCCAGCAGCGCCGCGAGCCCCCACTGAATTCGCTTGGAGTTCCAGCGCCTAGCCGCCTCTTCAGGCAGATTGGGTCCGCCGCCGAAACGCCCGCTCGCCCCGGTTTCCGCCTCCAAGAGACGCCGCAGCGCGCGAGTCGCGGCGGCGACGACGCTAGAAGGCGAAACCCCCTGCGCTTCGAGCCGGCGAAATCGCGCCCCGAATCCGTCGAGCCGAAACAGCAGGACATCCTCGACGATCCGGTCCGCGGCCCCGGAAAGCGCCAGCGGCGCGCAGGCCTCGATGTCCTCCACCGCCATTCGCGCGGCGCCGCGTCCCTCCGCATGAAGCAAAGCTCGCGAGACGAGATCGTCGATCGCCGCGCCGTCAAGCTCGGGCGCCAGCGCCGACAGCCGCGCGATCGCCTCTCCATCCGCCTCAATGCCGTCGGCCGCGAGCGATGCGGCGAGCGAGGCCCGGTCCGTCGCACGGTCTCGCACCGACACCGCCGCCGCCCCGCGAGACTCTTCGAACAGTTTCCTGAGCCGCGAACGCCCCGGAAGCGCCGCCGCCGTCACCAGCAGAAACGCGGCCCCGGGCCGAACCGCCTGCAATGCGGCCGCGAGCGCATCCGTCGTCGCGTCCGTCGCGCTTTCCACGACAACGAGCCGCTTTCCACCGAAGAAGCCGATCTCATTGAGAGAATCGGCAAGCGCCGCCGGGTCGCGCCGCGCATCCGCCGGGGCGATGCGCTCAATACCCATATCCGCTTCGGCCGCCTCGCCGATCAGCGCCTGGCGCACCCGATCCCGCCAGCGCGATACCTCGACCGAATCCGGCCCCCAGATCAGCGCCGCCCCGAACCGCTCGTCCGGCCGGTCCCGGAAGGAAGCCAGTTCCTTCCCGGAAAGCCTCACGAAGCCCGCGCCGCCAGCAACCGCACGGCGACCCGCTCCGCCAGGTCCTCGGCCAGCCGCTTCCGCTCGTCACGCATCGCCGCGCGTGCCGGAAAGGCGTCGCCTGCAGCGTCGTAGCCGCCCACCGAGCGTGTCTTTCCCTCGATCGCCGCGCCGCCCGCGGACGGCTCGAACCGATAGTTCGCCGTCGCGGTCACCCGATACCGCGTGATGTTCGCCTCGGGCGTGATCGCGACGCCGTCCTCGACATAGTAGAGCGTGAAGTCGACCCGCCCGCCGAACCCCTCTGAAAGCCCGAGCCGCCGCCGAAGCCGCTCGCGGAAGGCGTAATCCTCAGGCGTCACCGCCTCGCGGATCGAGATCCCGCCGCCGGCGCCTCCGGTCTCGTGCAGCGGCCGAAACCCGCAGCCCGCCGCCGCGCCGAGCAGCAGCAGAAGCGCCGCCCGGCGGCTCGGCCTGGGGAGTTCAGACCACGACATTGACGATCCGCCCCGGCACCACCACGATCCGCTTCGGCACCGCCCCCGCCAGCGCCCGGAGCACCGCCCCGTCCGCCAGCGCCAACGCCTCGATCTCGTCCTTCGGCGCGTCGACCGAAACCTCGATCTCCCCCCGCCGCTTGCCGTTCACCTGCACCGGCAGAACGACCCGGTCGCGCACCAGCAGCGTCGCATCCGCCTCCGGCCAAGCCGTCTCCGCCAGCAATCCCTCGCACCCGAGCCGAGCCCAGATCTCCTCGGAAAGATGCGGCACGAAAGGGGCCGCCAGCCGCGCAAACGCCTCCAGCGCCTCGCGGAGCGCGAATCCGGCCCCCGCGTCCCCTTCAGGCGAAGGCGCCCGCGAGATCGCGTTGGCGAGCTCATAGAGCCGCGCCACGGCCCGGTTGAACGAGAAGCTCTCGATATCCCCGGTCACTTCGGAGATCGCCTTGTGCGTCGCCCGCCGAAGCTCCATCGCCGCATCGGAAAGCGCGCCCGGTGCCGCTCCGGCCGGCGGTAGCGTATCCGCCGCGCTTTCGGTCAGCCGCCAGATCCGCCGCAGGAACCGATAGGCGCCCTCGACGCCGGAAACCGTCCATTCCACGTCCCGGTCCGGCGGGCTGTCGGAGAGCATGAACCAGCGCGCCGTGTCCGCCCCGTAGCGGGCGATGATCGCCTCCGGGTCCACCACGTTCCGTTTCGACTTCGACATCTTCACCGAGGGCCCGACCTCGACCGGCGCGCCGGTCGCGCGCTCCGTCACCGCGCCGCCCGCGCCCCGCTCGATCTCCTCCGGCGCCAGCCAGCGCCCGCCGGCCCGATAGGTCTCGTGGCAGACCATGCCCTGGGTGAAGAGCGCATCGAAAGGCTCGACCGCCTTCGCCGGCAGCCAGCCGGTGATCTTCATCGCCCGCGCCCAGAACCGCGAATAGAGAAGGTGCAGGATCGCGTGCTCGACGCCGCCGATGTACTGGTCGACATTCATCCAGTAGTCGACCGCATCGGCGTCCGTCGGCTCGGCGCAGTCCGGCGCCGTGAACCGGGCGAAATACCAGGAACTGTCCGCGAACGTGTCCATCGTGTCCGTCTCGCGCACCGCGGGCTTGCCGCAGGCGGGGCACGGAACGTGCTTCCAGGTCGGATGCCGGTCGAGTGGATTGCCCGGCGCATCGAAGGTAACGTCCTCCGGCAACGTCACCGGCAACTCCGAGGTCGGAACCGGCACGGCCCCGCACTCCTCGCAATGCACCACCGGAATCGGGCAGCCCCAATAGCGCTGGCGGGAGACGCCCCAGTCGCGCAGCCGATAGGTCACGCGGCCCTCGCCCCGACCGGTCTCCTCGAGCCGGCGGATCACCTCCGCCTTGCCCGTCTCCACCTCGAAACCGTCAAGGAAGTCGGAGCGGAACAGCCGCCCGGGCCCGACATAGGCCTCATCGCCGACCGCGAAACTCGCCGCGTCGGCCCCCTCCGGCAGCACGACCGGGAGCACCGGCAACGCGTGTTTCCTCGCAAAGTCGAGATCGCGCTGGTCATGCGCCGGGCAACCGAAGATCGCCCCCGTACCGTATTCCATCAGCACGAAATTCGCCGCGTAAACCGGCAGGGAGAGCCCGGGAACGAACGGGTGCTTGACCGAAAGCCCGGTGGCGAAGCCCTTCTTCTCGCCCTGCTCGATCGCCGCTTCCGACGTGCCCGCGCTCCGGCATTCCGCCGTGAAGGCCGCCAGCGCCGGGTTGCCGCCTTCCAGCGACCGGATCAGCGGATGGTCGACCGATAGCGCGATGAAGCTTGCGCCGAAGATCGTGTCGGGCCGCGTCGTATAGACCTCGATCTCCCCGGCCCCGTCCGGCGCCGCCGCCGATAGCTCGAACCGGATCGACGCGCCGGCGCTCCGGCCGATCCAGTTGCGCTGCATCGCGCGCACCTTGTCCGGCCAGCGCTCGAGCCCGTCGATCGCTTCGAGCAGTTCCTCCGCCATCTCCGAGATGCGGAACGCCCATTGCAGCAGCTCGCGCCGTTCCACCGGGGCGCCGGACCGCCAGCCCTTGCCGTCCACCACCTGCTCGTTGGCGAGCACGGTGTGGTCCACCGGGTCCCAGTTCACCATCGAGGCGCGGCGATGCACCAGCCCCGCCGCCAGCATGTCGAGGAAGAGCCGCTGCTGGTGGCGATAGTATTCCGGCTCGCAGGTCGCGAATTCCCGCGTCCAGTCGAGCGAGAGCCCCATGGATTTCAGCTGCGCCTGCATCGCGGCGATGTTGTCGCGCGTCCAGGCGGCCGGATGAATCCCGCGCTCCGCCGCCGCGTTCTCCGCGGGAAGGCCGAAGGCGTCCCAGCCCATCGGATGCAGCACGTTGAAACCGCGCGCCCGCTTGTAGCGCGCGATCACGTCACCCATCGCATAGTTGCGAACATGCCCCATATGGATCCGCCCCGACGGATACGGGAACATTTCAAGAACATAATATTTCGGCCGGCCGGGCTCCACCCGGCTTTCGAAACAGCGCGCCTCGTCCCAGGCCGCGCGCCATTTCGCCTCGATGGCGGCGACGTCCAACCCATCGCTGCGCGCCCCTTCGGCGAGCGGTTCGTCTCTGGTCGCGTCGTCGGTCGGCATCAGGGGCGCTCGCATCGGTTCCGAACCGGCGGAGCGATAGCCGAGCCGGCCGGACGGTTCAACATTCGCCGGCCCGGAGCGGCGCCGGGAGGCGCCGACAGTTCGCCTCGCGCTCGCCGAGCTTGATCTGCCGGGCCCGCAG
>CALFYQ010000007.1 GCA_937952085.1 uncultured Paracoccaceae bacterium
CATCCGCCCCGTCATCTCGCCGAGATCCTTCGAAAGGCCTGGCGCCGCGGCGATCCGCTCGATCTCGGTCTTCATCAGGCTTCGCCAGGGCTCGGCGTAGACGCCCCAGGTCTCGAAGGCGCCGGAGGTGCGGGCGGCGGTCTGCGGGTTCGCGCCGTCCATCTTCAGGAGCCAGTCGGCGTAGAAGCGGTAGCCCGAGCCGTCCTTGAGGTGGAAGGCGACCGGGTTGGCCGGCAGCGCGCCGATCAAGGCGCGGAACTTGTTGGGGTTCCGCCAGGGGAAGTCCGGCGCCTCGGCCAGGGCCCTCACCGTCTCCAGCGCGGTGGGGAAGGGGGCGATGGCGCGAAGCATCAGCCACTTGTCGAACGTGTTCGCATCGCCCGCGAATTCGGCGCGGAAGGCTTCGAGCGCGGCCGCGGCCTCGGGCGCGCCGGCGGCGACGAGGGCCGAGAGCGCCGGCAGCCGCTCCGACATAGGACCGCCCGCGGCGGCCGCGGCGGCGAGGGGAACGCCTTCGGGCCGGCGGACCAGAAGCGCGAGCGCGGCGTTCCGAAGCGCCCGCTTCGCCGCATCCGCGGCGTCAGGCCGATAGGGGCCGGGAACCGCCATCGCCTCGTAGAGTGCGAGAAGCCGCGGCGCGAGCCGTTCGGCCGCGGCCGCGCGGAGCCCTTCGGCGGCTGCGTGGAGCGCCTCGGGGTCGACGGGCCGGCCGCGCGCCGCCTGTTCGCGCGCCAGTTCGCCCGCGCCGGGAAGGCCGATGAGATGGGCGCGGAAGGCGGGGTCGAGCCCCTCATCGGCCAGCGCCGCCTCCAGCGCGGCGAGGAGCGGCGCGGGGTCGGCGCCGCCGAGCAGCACGTCGAGCGCGAAGCCGCGCGCCGCCTCGGCCCGGTTGAACGGGTCGGAATCGCTCGCCATCAGGAGCGCCCGCTCGTCCGGGCGCATCTCCCGCTCGACGATCACCGGGGCGGAAAAGCCGCGGAAGAGGGAGGCGACGGGCCGGTCGTCCAGCGCCCAGGAGAACGCGGCCTCCTGCCGGTCCAGCACCAGGAGGCCGGAGGCGATCTCCCGCCCGTCGGGCAGGATGAGCCCGTACTCGCAGGGGATGACGAGCGGCGCCTTCTCCGGCTGGCCCGGCGTCGGCGGCGTGTGCTGGCGGAGCATCAGGGAATAGACGCCGTCGGCGAATTCCTCCTCCACCGTCACCCGCGGCGTGCCGGCCTGCCGGTACCAGAGCGCGAATTGCGAGAGGTTCCGCCCGGTCGCGTCCTCGAAGACCTTCAGCCAGTGCTCGATGGTGCAGGCCTGACCGTCATGCCGCGCGAAGTAGAGGTCGAGCGCCTGGCGATAGGCGACGGGGCCGACGAGGGTGCGGAGCATCCGGATCAGCTCGGCGCCCTTCTCGTAGACGGTCGCCGTGTAGAAGTTGTTGATCTCGACATAGCTTTCGGGGCGGACCGGGTGCGCGAGCGGCCCGGCGTCCTCCCGGAACTGGCGGGCGCGGAGCGTCGCCACGTCGGCGAGGCGGCGGATCGGCGCGGAGCGCATGTCGGCGGAGAACTGCTGGTCGCGAAAGACCGTCAGCCCTTCCTTGAGGCAGAGCTGGAACCAGTCCCGGCAGGTGATCCGGTTGCCGGTCCAGTTGTGGAAATACTCGTGCGCGACGATGGCCTCGATCCGCTCGTAATCGGCGTCAGTCGCCGTTTCGGGCGTCGCCAGCACGTATTTCGAGTTGAAGATGTTGAGGCCCTTGTTCTCCATCGCCCCCATGTTGAAATCGTCCACCGCGACGATCTGGAAGAGGGAGAGATCATATTCCCTTCCATAGGCTTGTTCGTCCCACCTCATAGATCGCTTTAGGCTGTCCATGGCGTATTCGGTGCGCCCCTCGTCGCCCGGGCGGACCCAGACCTTCAGCGCCACCTCGCGCCCCGACATGGTGGCGAAGCTGTCCTCCCGCGCGACGAGATCGCCGGCGACGAGGGCGAAGAGATAGGCGGGCTTGCGCCACGGGTCCCGCCACTCGGCGTAGCGGAGGCCGTCCGCCGTCACACCCTCCTCCACGAGATCGCCGTTGGAGAGAAGCACCGGCAGGTCCGCCTCGATGCGGACGGAGAAGGGCGCCATCACGTCCGGCCGGTCGGGGTAATAGGTGATCTTGCGGAAACCCTCGGCCTCGCACTGGGTGCAGAACATGCCGTTGGAGAGATAGAGCCCTTCGAGCGCGGCGTTGCCGGCCGGGTCGATCTCCGTCTCGCACTCCCAGAGGAAGACGTCGTTCCGCAGCGCGTCGGCGGCGACGGTGATCGATTCCTCGCCTTCCGAGATCGCCTGGCTCGGCACCGGCTGACCGTCGACCGTGGCGGAGATCCGCTTCAGCGCCAGGCCGTCGAGGTGAAGGTCGGCCGGTCCCGCGCCGTTGCGGCGGAACCGGATCGCGGCCTTCACGCGGGTGGCGTTCGGCGCAAGGCGGAAGGTGAGCCGCGTCTCCTCCACCAGCCAGTCCGGCGCGCGATAATCGGCGAGACGGGTCGGGGCGGGGCGCTGTTGCTCTTCGGTCCGCATCGTGGCTCCTCGCCGCGCTTGGGCGCGGGCGCGCCCGGCGGCCGTTCGTTCAGGTGGGATATGGAGCGGGTGATGGGAATCGAACCCACGTCTTCAGCTTGGAAGGCTGCGGCTCTACCATTGA
>CALFYQ010000008.1 GCA_937952085.1 uncultured Paracoccaceae bacterium
GGCGGCGGCGCCCGACCTGGCGACGCCGGAGCCGCCCGAAGCCGCGGAGGACTGCCCCGCGCTCATCTCCTCCCAGCCGGCGCCGGCGGGCGCGAGCCTCATCCGCCTCGTCTCTCCCTGCCGGGCCGGCGAGGTGGTGGAGTTCGACCATGCCGGCCTCGCGCTATCCGCCCGGTTCGACGCGGCGGGGGTGGCGGAGATCGAGCTGCCGGTGCTCGACGCCGCGGCCGGCGTGACGGCGCGGACGGAAAGCGGCCCGCCGGTCGAGACCGCGCTTTCCTTCGACGCCGCAGAGGTCTCCCGGCTGACCCGCGTCGCCGTCGGCTGGCGGGAGCCGGTGCGGCTTGCGCTTCACGCCTTCGAGCCGGGCGGCGCGCATCGCTCCGCCGAGGCGCCGGCCAGCGCCGACGAGGCGCTGCGGGAGGGCGGCGGCTTTCTCCTGTCCTATCCCGCAGCGGCGCCGGGCGCGCCGGCGGCGGAGGTCTGGTCCGCCTGGATCGGCGCGCAGAGCCGCGCCGGGCTAGCGCGGCTGGCGCTCGACTACGCCTCGCGCGGGGCGGTGGCGGCGGAGCCCTTCTGCGGCGAGGCGGCGCTGGCGCGGCCGGGCTATCTGGCGATCCGGTCGGAAGGGGGTAAGCTGCGCGGCGCGGCGCGCGGGCGGTTCGCCGCGGCGGAATGCGGCGCGCGGATGGAGCCGGCCGCCCGGCTCGCCGCGGGCGAACTGACCATTGTGCGACTCGAATAGGGCGCGCCAGAAGGCGCGGACGAGGGGGACGCGATGCTGAGACGGATCGGAGCGGCGGCCGCCTCCCTCGCCCTCTTCTGGGCCGCCGGCGCCGGCGCCGCGCCGGCGAAGCTGGTGGCGGAGACGACCGGCTTCGTCATCGAGGGCGAGATCCTCGATTTCGACGGCGAGAGCTACCTGATCGACGGGCCGATCGGCCGGCTCCGCGTCCCGGCGGCGGGGGTCCGCTGCGAGGGCGAGGGCTGCCCGGCGGCGGCCGACCCGAACGCGCCCCTCCGCATCGTCGCCGGTTCGGCGGCGGATTTCGCGCTGGCGGCGCGGCTGATCGAAGGCGCCGCCTTCGCCGAGGGCGGCGCGGCGGAACGCGAGCTTGGCGCGCCGGGCGCCGCGCGCTTCCGGCTGCTCGGGCCGGACGACGCGGCGACCGCCGCCTTCCTCGTCGAGACCATGGACGCCGCCGCCGCCTACGCCGCGCTCGCCGAGGGTTCGGCCGAGCTTGGCTTCGTCGGCCGCGGGCCGAACGAGGCGGAGGTCGCGGCCTTCGGCCTCGGCGCGGCGCGGGTCGAGATCGCCGCGGCGGCGATCGACGGGCTGGCCTTCATCGTCGCCCCCGGCAACCCGCTCGGCGCGCTGACGCCGGACGAGGCCGCGCGCATCTTCTCCGGCGCGGCGAGGGACTGGGCGGAGTTTGGCGGCCCGGCCGGGCCGATCCGCGCCATCGCGCCCGAAGGCGGCGAGGAGGCGGCGGCGCTCGCGGCGGTGACGGGCGCGGCCCCTTCGGAGGCGCTCGAGCGGATCTCCGATCCGCGGGCGCTGGCCGAGGCGGTGGCGGCGGACCCCGCGGCGATCGGCTTCGCCGGCATCGGCGCGGCGGGCGCCGCAAAGCCGCTGGCGCTCGATTCCGGCTGCGGGCTCCTGCGCGACCCGAGCCGGTTCTCCGTGAAGGCCGGCGACTGGCCGCTCACGCTCGCACGGCGCGTCGTCACCGGCGCGCGGCGCCCGGCTCCGGCCGCGGCGAAGCTTTTCGAGTTCGCCCGCTCGCAGGCGGCGCAGCCCGACATCGCCGATCTCGGCCTCGCCGACCGGCGGCTGGAGACCCTGCCGGTCGCGGCGCAGGGCCGCCGCCTCGCCGACGCGATGCTGGCGGCGAAGGGCGCGGACGGGGTGGCGACCGCCGCCGCCTTCGTGCGGGCGGTCGGCGCGGCGGAGCGGCTTTCGGCGACGGTGCGCTATGCAAGCGGCGCGGCCGAGACAGACCCGCAGATGGCCGCCGCGCTCGACGAGCTGTCGCGGCGGATCGAAGCGGCGGCGCCGGGCCGGCCGCTCCTTCTCGCAGGCTTCGCAAGCCCGGAGGAGGGGCCGAAACCGGCCGCGCTCGCCGCGGCGCGGGCCAAGGGGCTCGCCGCCGCGCTCGCCGCCGCCTATGCGCGGAGCGGGGCCGCCGCGCCAGAGATCTCGGCAGAAGGTTTCGCCGACGCGGCGCCGCTCGGCTGCCCGGGCGAGGCGACCAACCGGCGCGTGGAGATCTGGCTCCGCTGAGCCGAGGCGCGCGCCGCATTTCGCGCCTTTCATGTCGCATCAGGCGAAGGAAGCGGCCGGCCGCCGGGGCAGGATTTCCCGCCAAGGGGTTGCCGCCGCGCCCCCCAAGGGGCCATGCTCCGGCCTCAAGACGCGCGGCGACGGCGCGCCGCGCCGGGCCGAAGCGGCCCTCGGATACAACGCCGCCCGGACCACCGGGGGCGAAAACAGGGAGACTTCGCAATGAAGACGCGTCGCAACGCGACCTATTCCGGCGGGCCCGTGCACAAGGCCGCCATCGCCTATGCCGATGAAGTACGCCGCGGCGAACTCGATCGCCGCGAATTTCTCACCCGGGCCGGCGCGCTCGGCGTCACCGCCGCGGGGGCCTACGGCCTTCTCGGCATGACGGCGCCCGGCGGCGCGGCCCGGGCCGCCACCCAGGGCGGCACTCTCCGCGTCCAGATGGAAATCAAGGCGCTGAAGGACCCGCGCACCGCCGACTGGTCGCAGATCTCGAATTTCACCCGCGGCTGGCTCGAATACCTCGTCCAGTACGAGATCGACGGCACCTTCACGCCGAAGCTGCTGGCCGGCTGGGAAGTGAACGACGACGCGACCGAATACCTCCTCAACGTCCGCGAAGGCGTGACCTGGAACAACGGCGACCCGTTCACCGCCGAGGATGTGGCCCACAACATCGAGCGCTGGTGCGACTCGACGGTCGAGGGCAACTCGATGGCCGGCCGCATGTCGCAGCTCGTCGACGCAAGCACCGGCAAGATGCGCGCCGGCGCCGTCGAGGTGATGGGACCGCTTCAGGTGAAGCTGAAGCTCGCCGCGCCGGACATCTCGATCATCCCGAACGTGGCCGACTATCCGGCGGCGGTGGTCCACAAGTCTTACGCCAACGGCAACCCGCTCGATAACCCGATCGGCACCGGCCCGTTCATCCCCGAGAGCTTCGAGGTCGGCGTCAGGGCGGTTCTGGTGAAGAACGCCGACCACAAGTGGTGGGGCGAGGGCGCCTATCTCGACCGGATCGAGTACATCGACTTCGGCACCGACACCTCGGCCTGGGTGGCTGCGGCGGAGTCGGACGAAGTGGACATGCTCTACCAGACCACCGGCGACTTCGTGGACATCATGGACGGCATCGGCTGGACCAAGTCCGAGGCGGTGACGGCCGCGACGCTCGCGGTTCGCTTCAACCAGCTCGCCGCACCCTATGACAACGTCGCGGTCCGGACCGCGCTGGTTAAGGCGGTGGACAACGCGGTGGTGCTGGAGCTCGGCTATGCCGGGCGCGGTACGGTGGCGGAGAACCACCATGTCTGCCCGATCCACCCGGAATACGCCAAGCTTCCGCCGCTGACGGTCGACCCGGCGGCGGCGAAGGCGGGGATCGATGCGGCCGGGCTCAGCGACCACGAGTTCGAGCTGATCTCGATCGACGACAACTGGCAGCGCGACACCTGCGACAGCGTCGCGGCTCAGGTCCGCGATGCGGGCATCAACGTGAAGCGGACGATCCTGCCCGGCTCCACCTTCTGGAACGACTGGCTGAAGTATCCCTGGTCGGCGACGGAGTGGAACATGCGCCCGCTCGGCGTCCAGGTCCTCTCCCTCGCCTACAAGACCGGCGTGGCCTGGAACGAAGCGGCCTTCTCCAACGCCGAGTTCGACAAGCTGCTCGAGGAAGCGCTGGCGATCGCC
>CALFYQ010000009.1 GCA_937952085.1 uncultured Paracoccaceae bacterium
CGCCGGGCTGTTGTAGAAGAACGGGTAGAGCGGCGGGTTCCCCATATAGCCGCCATCCCAGTAGTGCTTGCCGTCGATCTCCACCGCCTTGAAGAGGAACGGCAGGCAGGCCGAGGCCATCACCACGTCGAGCGAGATCTCCTCCCGCTCGAAGACGTGGACGCGGCCCGTCTCGACCGTGGTGGCGGAGATGAAGATCTCCATGTCGGTGCAGGCGCGCACCTTCTCGAAATCCACCATCTCGCCGACGAGATCGCGGAGCGGGTTGACGTCCAGGAAGGAATCGTAGGGCGAGACGATCCCGCGCATCGCGTTCATGAAGATGTAGGCGGGCGATGTGTCGAGCGACCAGTCGCCGGTGAAGACCGCCCAGGGCGTGCGCTGCACCGGGCTCGACTGGCCCGCCTTCGAAACGGCGCGCCAGAAGTCCTCCAGCCGCCTCCGCGCCCCGGCGCCGCCGCCCTCGTACATGCCCTGCGCGGCGACGACGGCGTTCATCGCGCCGGCCGAGGTGCCGCTGATCGCCTCGATCCAGATGCGGTCGTCCTCGAAGAGCTTGTCCAGCACGCCCCAGGTGAAGGCGCCATGGCTGCCGCCGCCCTGCAAGGCGATGTTGATCGCCTTCTCGTGCCGCGGCAGGCGGTGCGGCGAGCGCTTCGGCGTCACCGAGGCTTGGGCGACGATCGCCTTCCGGCGCCGCTTCGGCAGCGGCTTGGCTTGATCTTCCGGCATGGACAGGCTCCGTTGCGGCCGCGGCGTCGGGCTTGCCCCCAGAGTATGCTGCGTCGCACAATCGCTCAAGCGATCCGAAGAGGCTTCGATGCGCCGCCCCTACCCCGACCGCGCCTATGACCCGGCGCCGCCGCCCTCCTACTGGGCGGCCACCGCGCCCGAGGCGCCGGCGCGCGGGTGGCCGCTGGCGGCGGACGCTTCTGTCGAGGTCGCGGTGGTCGGCGGCGGCTTCACCGGCCTCAACGCGGCGCTGGCGCTGGCCGAGCGCGGGGTGGAGGCGGCGATCTTCGACACCGCCTATCCCGGCTGGGGCGCCTCGGGCCGGAACGGCGGCTTCGTCTGCATCGGCGGCGCGAAGCTTCCCTATTCCACGCAGATCGCGAAATTCGGCCTCGAAGAGACGAAATCCTTCGTCGCCCACCAGCACGCCTCGATTGACCACGTGGCCGAGCTCCTCGAACGCCACGGCGTCGACGCGGACCGGCATTCGGAGGGCGAATGGGCCCTCGCCCATTCCGCCAACGCCTACAAGGCCGATGCGGAGGAGGCGGAGGTGGAGCGGCGGCTCGGCCTCCCCGTCACGGGCTACGCGCAAGGCGCGCTCGACGAGCGCGGCATGGCCGGCCCGGCCTTCCATGGCGGTCATCACAACGCCGCCGGCTTCGCGCTCAACCCTCTGAAATACGCGTCCGGCCTCGCCGCGGCGGCGGAGCGGGCCGGCGCGGCGCTCTACCGCGAAAGCCCGGTCCACTCGATCAGGACCGACCCGGGCGGTTTCCGCCTCCATGTCGGCGGCTTCGAGGTGCGGGCGCGGAAGCTGATCGTCGCCGCGAACGGCTATGCGGCGGATGACTGGGTTCCGGGCCTCGACGACCGGGTCCTCCCCGTCCTCTCCTCGATCATGGTGACGCGCCAACTCACCCCGGCGGAGCTTCAGGGGCCCGGCTGGACCTCGGACCAGGCCGCCTTCGACACCCGCTCCCTCGTCCACTATTTCCGCCTCCTGCCGGAAGGGCGGTTCCTCTTCGGCGCGCGCGGCGGCTCTTCGCTGAACCTCGCCTTCCAGCGATCGCTCAACAAGCGCATCCGCGCGGATTTCGAGCGCATGTTCCCGCACTGGGCCCATGTCGAGACCGAATACATGTGGAACGGCCTTCTCGCCCTCGCGCGGGACCAGAGCCTCCATGTCGGCCGCCTCGGCGACTGGGAGGACGCCTGGACGGCCTGCTGCTACCACGGCAACGGCGTCGCCATGGGCTCCTGGTCCGGAAAGCTTCTCGCCGAACTCGCCATCGGCGAACGGCGGCAGGCCGACCTTCCCGCCATCATGCGAAGCCCCCTGCCGCGCTTCCCGCTGCCGAGGCTCCGCATGGCCTATATCAAGGGTTATTATGCGATCTGGGATGCGAAGGAGCTGATCCGTGGCTGAACCGGCCCGCGTCGCCATCCCCTATTGCACCGGCTCGGGCCATGCCCGCCGGCTCGCGGAGCACGTCGCCGAAGGCGCGGGCGGCGCGGCGCTGATCGACGTCGAGGCGATGGCGCCCGGAGACTGGGCGCGTCTCGCCGCGGCCGAGGCGATCATCTTCGGCTCGCCGACCTACATGGGCGGCCCGGCCGCCGCCTACAAAGCCTTCATGGACGAGACGAGCGACATCTGGGTCGACCAGCTCTGGAAGGACAAGATCGCCGGCGGGTTCACCGTCGCGACCTATCCTTCGGGCGACAAGCACGCGACGCTGACGCAATTCGCGGTCTTCGCCGCCCAGCACGGCATGGTCTGGGTCGGCCAGGCCGAAATCGGCGACCGCGCCGGCATCAATCTTTCGGGGGACTCGCTCGGCCTTACCGCCACCTCCTCCCGCGACAAGGCGCTCCTGATCGACGCGGGCGACGCCGAGACCGCCCGCCGCTTCGGCGCCCGCATCGCCGCGGCGGCGCTTCGCTGGCGCGCCGGATGTGCGGGATAGCGATTGGCGTTCACGCCGATGTAGCCTTATCTTGAAAGTTTCCACAGGCGTCGGAGGCGGGCGGAGAAGGTGATCCGTCAGTTCGAACTGGTCGAAATGGTGCGGGCCTACAACCCGAACGCCGACGACGCGCTGCTCAACCGCGCCTATGTCTGCGGCGCTCGGGCTCACGCCCAGCATAAGCGCG
>CALFYQ010000010.1 GCA_937952085.1 uncultured Paracoccaceae bacterium
AGACGGCTTAACGACGACCGACATCGCCAACGCGCCCTCTCGGGGGAAGGGTCGGGCGCGGCCCGGGCTGGTCGCCCGGGCGATAGGTTTGATCGGGGAAGCGCCTATTCGTTCCGGAAGTTCGGCGCGCGCTTTTCGAGGAAGGCGGCCATGCCCTCCTTCTGGTCCTCGCTGGCGAAGAGGCCGAAAAAGACCCGGCGCTCGTAGTGGAGCCCTTCGGCGAGCGAGGTCTCGAAGGCGCGGTCCACAGCCTCCTTCGCCACCATCGTCGAGGGCTTGGAATAGGAGGCGATGGTCGCCGCCGCCGCCAGCGCCTCGTCGATCAGCTTCTCGGCCGGGACGACGCGGGAGACGAGGCCGCAGCGCTCCGCCTCCGCGGCGTCCATCATCCGCCCGGTCAGCACCATGTCCATCGCCTTGGCCTTGCCGACATAGCGGGCCATGCGCTGGGAGCCGCCCATGCCGGGGATGACGCCGAGCTTGATCTCCGGCTGGCCGAACTTCGCCGTCTCCGAGGCGATGATGAAGTCGCACATCATCGCAAGCTCGCAGCCGCCGCCGAGCGCGTAACCCGAGACCGCGGCGATCTTCGGCGTGCGGAGCTTCGCGAACCGGTCCCAGCCCGAGAAATAGTCGCCGTAGAACATGTCCATCTGCGAGCGGCCGGACATCTCCCGGATGTCCGCCCCCGCCGCGAAGGCCTTCTCGGAGCCGGTGATGACGAGGCAGCCGACGTCGCGGTCGGCGTCGAGCTCGGTCGCCTTCTCCAGCATCTCGTCGAGCACCGCCGCGTTGAGCGCGTTGAGCGCCTCCGGCCGGTTGAGCCGCAGGAGCGCGACGCGCCCCTTCCGCTCGAGGATCACCGTGTCCGACATCTTCAGCCCCTCGCCATCTTCGCCAGCCGCGGCAGCATGGCGGAGAAATCCATGCCCCCGGCGCCGTCCGCGACCATCTCCTCGTAGAGCTTCGCCGCATGGGCGCCGAGCGGCGTCGCCGCGCCGACGTCGCCGGCCGCCTGCTGGCTGAGCTTGAGGTCCTTCAGCATCAGCGCGGCGGCGAAGCCGGGCTTGTAGTCGTTGTCGGCCGGCGATTTCGGGCCGATCCCCGGCGCCGGGCAATAGGCGTTCATCGACCAGGAATAGCCCGAAGAGGTGCTCACCACGTCGAACATCGCCTGCCGGTCGAGGCCGAGCTTGTCGGCCAGCGCGAAGGCCTCGCAGGTGACGATCATCGTCGCGCCGAGGATCATGTTGTTGCAGATCTTCGCGGCCTGCCCGGCGCCCGGCCCGCCGCAATGAACCGCCTTCTGGCCCATGATCTCGAAGAGCGGCCTGGCCTTGGCGAAGGCCTCGTCCGCGCCGCCGCACATGAAGGTGAGCGTGCCCGCCGCGGCGCCGCCGACGCCGCCCGAAACCGGCGCGTCCACCGAGAGGAGACCGGCCTTCCCGGCCGCCTCGTGCGCCGCGCGCGCCGCCGCCACGTCGACCGTCGAGCAATCGATCAGCACCGCGCCCTTCGTCGCAGCCGGCACGACCTCCGCCATCACCGCGGCGAGGATCGCGCCGTTCGGCAGCATGGTGATGACCGCATCTTTCCCCGCCGCGGCCTCGGCCGAGGAGGCGGCCTTCGCGACGCCCTCGACCGTCACGCCGGCGACGTCGAAGCCCGTCACCTCATGGCCCGCCTTCACCAGATTGGCGGCCATCGGCGCGCCCATGTTGCCGAGGCCGATGAACCCGATCTTCATCTGGGCAGTCTCCCTTGGATCTCTTGTCGTTTCATTCCGCCGCCTCGTCGGAGACGACCGCGTCCACCTCGATCTCGACCAGCCATTCCGGGTTCACGAAACGGTTGACCTCAACGATCGTGTCCACCGGCTTCGAGGCGCGGCAATAGGCTTTCCGCACCTCCACCACCGCCTTCCAGTCCTCGATGTTGGTGAGGAGGAGCCGGGTGCGGACGACATGCTCCCAGCCCGAGCCGGCGCGGGCCAGCGCGTCCGAGGCGATCTCGAAGCAGCGCTCCGCCTGTTTCGCCGCGTCGCCGACGCCGACCGTCTTGCCGTCGGGCCCGACCGGCGCGGTCCCGCCGATGGAGATATATGGCCCGACGCGGACCGCGCGGGCGAAGCCGACGATCTCCTCCATCGGGTTTCCGTTCAGAACGAGCTGGCGTCGCATGGCTGGCTTCTCCCTCGCCGGCGGCGGATGCGGGGCACGCTACGCCCTCCGCGCCGGGCCGGAAAGCGCCGCCGGGCTCAGAGCTTCAGCTCCATCTCCCCGAGCGGCGAGAGCATCATCTCGACATCGGCCCCAGTCACGTCCGAGAGCCGCGGCCGCGCCCATTTCGGGTTCCGGTCCTTGTCCACCAGCTGCGCCCGCACGCCTTCGAGGAACTCGCCATGCTCCATGCAGCGCGCGGTGAAGCGGTATTCGTGGGCGAGCGCCTCCTCGATGGTCATGCCGCGGGCGCGGCGGACCAGCTCCATCGTGCAGGCGACCGAGATCGGCGCGCCGTGGCGGAGCGATTTCAGCGTCCGGGTGGCCCAGGGCAGGCCGGCGCGCTCGCCCTCCTCCAGCTTCGCCTCGAGCTCGACCGGCGAGGCCGCCTCGAAGGCGTCGTCGATCGGAAGCTGGAAGTAGGCGAGCTCGCCCTCGGGCGGCCGCGCGGCGAAGCCGGCGATGACGGAGGGATCGCCACTTTCGCAGAGCGCGGCCTTCAGGTCCTCGATCTTCGCCTTCGGCACATAGGCGTCGGCGAAGCCGGCATGGATCGCGTCGGCCGGGCCCATCCGCGCGCCGGTGACGCCGAGATATTCGCCGGCCCGGCCCGGCGCCTTGCCGAGGAGCCACGTCCCGCCGACATCGGGGATCAGGCCGATGCCGCATTCCGGCATCGCCACCTGGGTGTCGTCCGTCACCACCCGGTGCGAGCCGAGCGCCGAGACGCCGACGCCGCCGCCCATGACGAAGCCGTGCATGATCGCGATATAGGGTTTCGGATAGCGGACGATCTTGGCGTTGACCGAGTATTCGTAGGCCCAGAAGCGGCGCGCGAAGTCGAGGTCGCCGGCGACGCCCGTGTCATAGAGCTTCCGCACGTCGCCGCCGGCGCCGAAGGCCCGCTCGCCGGCGCCGTCGATCAGCACCAGCGCGACGGCGGGGTCGCCCCGCCACGCCTCCAGCGCCCGGTCGATCGCCTCCATCATCTCGTGGGTCAGCGCATTGAGCGCCCCCGGCCGGTTGAGCGTGATCCGCCCCGCCCGGCCCTCGACCCGCACCAGAATGTCGCTCATCTCGGCCCCGTCCCTTACTGTCGCAGGTGTTTCGCCCGGCGGCGGGCCGGGCGCAACCTCATGCGGCGCGGGCGCGGTCGGCGAGAAGCGCGCGGGAGATGATCACCCGCATGATCTCGTTGGTGCCTTCGAGGATCTGGTGGACCCGCAGATCCCGCACGATCTTCTCGACGCCGTAATCGGCGAGATAGCCATAGCCGCCATGAAGCTGGAGCGCGTCGTTCGCCACGGCGAAGGCGGCGTCGGTGACGAACTTCTTCGCCATCGCGCAGTGCTTGGTCGCGTCCGGCGCGCCGTTGTCGAGCTTCCAGGCCGCCTGCCGGAGGAACACCCGCGCCGCCTGGAGCGAGGTCTCCATGTCGGCGAGGCGGAACTGGAGGCCCTGGAACTGGTCGATCGTCTTCCCGAAGGCCTTGCGCTCGCCCATGTAGCGGATCGTGGCGTCAAGCGCCGCCTGCGCGCCGCCGAGCGCCGAGGCGGCGATGTTGAGCCGCCCGCCGTCGAGCCCGGCCATGGCGTAGACGAAGCCCTTGCCCTCCTCGCCGATCAGGTCGTCGGCCTTCGCCAGCGCCTCGTCGAACTGCACCTGCGCGGTCGGCTGGGCGCGCCAGCCCATCTTGTCTTCCGGCTTGCCGAAGGAGAGGCCCGCGGCGCCGTCCTCGACGATGAGGGCGGAGACGCCCTTCGGCCCGTCCGCCCCGGTCCGGGCCATCACGACATAGGCGTCGGAATAGCCGCCGCCGGAGATGAAGGCCTTGGTCCCGGAAAGCCGCCAGCCCTCGTTGGTCCGCTCCGCGCGCGTGCGGAGCGCGGCGGCGTCGGAGCCGGAGCCGGGCTCGGTAAGGCAATAGGAGAAGACCGCCTCCATCGCGCAGAGCTTCGGAAGCCATTTCGCCTTCAGCTCGGCCGAGCCGAACCGGTCGATCATCCCGCCGCACATGTTGTGGATCGAGAGGAACGAGCCGACCGCCGGGCAGGCCATCGCCAGCGCCTCGAAGACGAGCGTGGCGTCGAGCCGGGTGAGGCCGGAGCCGCCGTACTCCTCGGAGACGTAGATGCCGCCGAGCCCGAGCGCCGCGACCTTGGGCCAGAGGTCCTTCGGGATCGTCCCTTCCGCCTCCCACTGGCGGGCGAAGGGCGCGATCTCCTCCTGCCCGAAGGCGTGAGCCATCTCGAAGATCGCCTCCTGCTCCTCCGTCAGCGCGAAATCCATGTCTTGTCTCCCTCCGCCGGTGATCGTCTCTCGGGGCCGGCGAGACACTAGCGCCTCGGCGCGGCCGCTCAAGGCAGATCGGCGGTGGAGGCGCCGATCTCCGCCGCCTTCGCCTTCATCAGGGCGAGCGTGGCGGCGGGAAGCGGGACGCCCGTCGCCGCCCGCCCTTCGGCGAGCGCGGCGCCGCGTCGGCCGGGGATCTCGACCCGGTCGAAGCCGGGCGCGGGCGGCGTGGCGGCGACTTCGGACAGCGCCGTCTCGGCGGCGGCCGCATAGTCCGACGGAGCGCGAAAACGGGCGAGATCGACGCAGATGACGAGCCAGTTCATGCCGATCCGCGACGAGGGCCAGACCGCCTCGCCGATTAGTTCGGCGAGAAGCGCCATGCCGAAGCCCTTCGGCCCGGCGGCCGGGAGGATCGCGCCGCCCGCCTCGTAATCCGCCGGGTCCGTGCTCGGGCGGCCGTCGCGGTCGACGATCATGCCTTCGGGCAGCGCGCGGCCGGCGGAGCGGGCGGCCAGCACCTTGCCGGCCGCGCCGGCCGAGGTGGCGAAATCGAAGCCCGCCGGCCCGCCCGGCCCGGCCGGAACGGCGAGCGCGTAGGGGTTGGTGCCGAGCGCGCCCCGCGCCCCGCCATAGGGCGCGACCGGCTTCCAGTGCGCCCGCGCGCCGCCGCCGATCAGGAGCGTGAGGCAGCCTTCGCGGGCGCCCTGCGCGGCGAAGGCGCCGGAGCGGCCGGTATGGAACACCTCCGCCACGCCGCAGGCCCCGGCGCCCTGGCGCCTTGCGAGGCGCAGGGCCTCCTCCACCGCCATCCGGCAGGCCGGCACGCCGAAGCCGTTTCCGCCGAGGACGACCGGCGCGCCGCCTTGCGCCGCGCCGAGCGTGGGCCGGCCCTTCGGATCGAACCGGCCGGCGCGGGCGTGGTTGAGATATTGCGGCAGGCGGACGACGCCGTGGCCGGAGGCGCCGCGAAGATCGGCCTCGACCAGATGCGCGGCCACCTCGGCGGCGGTCTCCGCCGGCGCGCCCATCGCCGCTAGGAAGCCCTCGGCGAACCGCCGCAGCGCCGCGGCGCCGACCAGAACGTCATCCGGCATCCGCCCTCACAGACCCGCGTGGAATTCCTCGACGAGGTGGCGGACCACGGCGCGGCCGGCCTCCGCCATGTCGCCGCTCGCGGCCTTCGCCGCCTCGAAGACGGCGCGCTGCCGGTCCGCGCCGTTGCCCTCGCGGGCGATGCGGCGCAGCTCCTCCAGCTCCGCCCGGCAGCCGAGCGCCTCGGCGTCCTCGCCGACAAGCTCGACCAGTTCCGCCATCAGCTCGTCGAACGGCACGATCGCGCCGCGGCCGAAATCGATCAGCCCCTCGGCCATGCCGTAGCGGATCGCCCGCCAGCGGTTCTCGGCGACGAGGAAGCGGTCATACATCCGCCAGCGCTGGTTCCGCGTCTTCAGCCGCCAGAGCATCCGCATGATCGACTGGGTCGCGGCGGCGATGGCCAGCGCGTCCTCCAGCTTCGGGCAGACATCGGCGATGCGGGATTCGAGCGTCGGGAAGCGGTGGGAGGGGCGCATGTCCCACCAGATCTTCGAGCCGTCCTCGATGACGCCGAGGTCGATCAGCGTGTCCCTCATCCGCTCGTAATCCGCCCAGGCGGCGAATTGCGGCGGCAGGCCGGTCCGCGGCAGGTTGTCGAAGACGGTGAGCCGGTAGGAGGAAAGCCCGGTGTCCCGCCCCTGCCAGAAGGGAGATGAGCAGGAGAGCGC
>CALFYQ010000011.1 GCA_937952085.1 uncultured Paracoccaceae bacterium
AGTCAGTCGAGGTTGATCTTGCGGGGGTCGCTGACGGCGCCGACCACGGCGCCGGCGGCGGCGCCCACCGCGGCCCCGGCCAGCACCGGGCCGCCGACGATGGCGGTTCCGACCGCGCCGGCGGCGCCGCCGAGGCCCGCGCCGGTCAGCGCGCGGCGCTCCGGGCTGTGGCCGCAGGCGGAGAGCGCGGCGATGAGCGCGAACCCGGCGGCGATGGCGGGGATACGCTTGGACGAGCTGGCGATACGCATGGGAGACCCTCCTCGAACCGGCCTTGTGGCCTGTAGGAGAAACGGGCGAATTGCGGCGGAAACCCGGCGGGAGCGGGGTAAGACGGGGGCGCGTTACCGCCCGCCGGGCACCGCGGCGGGGAAGTTCCGCGCGGCGACGGCGGCGTCAATCCGCAGGAGCGCCTCGTAGCTTTCGGGGTCGAACTCCCGCTCCGCCGGCACGATCTCCCGCCCGAGGAGCCAGGACAGGCGGCCGGCGTCGAGGTTGCCGCGCTCGAACGGCTCCTCGCCGTAAAGGTCCCAGAGCGAGGCGAGAAAGAGCGCGTCGGCCTCTAGATCGCCCTTCCGCCGGTCCGAGCGCCGCTCCCGCGCGACGAGCTTCGTCGGCGTCTTCGAGGCGTGGCGGATGGTGAACTGGAGGTCGGTGCCCGGCATGCGGCCGGGCACCCCGCGATGCTTCAGCATGGGCCGGATTTCAAGGTTGAAACGGGGGTCAACGCGCTGATCCCATTGCGATTCTTATCAAAATACCCCATTCGAAAGTCAGGGCGCGGCCGCGTCGCGCGTGTCGAACTCGGCGGGCGAGACGATCTCGATCAGTTCGAGGTCGTCGGAATGGCGCACCTCGCGGTGGCGGATGCCGGGGGGCTGGAGCACGGCGGAGCCGGCGCGGAGCACATGCTCCCCCTCCCCCTCGTATTCGAAGACGACCCAGCCCTTCTGCACGTAGACCATCTGGAAATCGAGATCGTGGGTGTGCCAGGCGGCCGGGCTCTCCATCCCCGGCACGGCGTGGATGACATGCGCGGCGTAGCGCCCGCCCGTCGCTTCGCGGATGCCGAGCTGGCGGTATTCGAAGAACGCCCGCAGCCCGGCGCCCTCGAAGGCCGAATTGTCGGCATGGCTGATGGCGAAGGCCTGGTTCTTGAAGAGCTTGTTCATCGTCCTCCCTCCGGCCGCTTCGCGACCATGTCGATCTCGACCAGCGCGCCGACGGCCAGCGCCGTCACCCCGATCGTGGTGCGCGCGGGCCGGCGTTCGGGCGGGAAATAGCCCTGGTAGACCTCGTTGAAGGAAGGGAAGTCCCGCTCGAAGTCCACAAGATAGCACCGGCATTGCAGGACATGGGAGAGGTCGAGCCCGATCCCTGCGAGGACGATCTTCAGGTTCTCCATCACCCGCCGCGTCTGCGCCGCGATCCCTTCGGGCAGGGGCGCGTCGGGCGCCGCCGGGTCGGTCGGCATCTGACCGGTGATGAGCACCCAGCCATCCGCCTCGACGGCGTGAGAAAAAGGCGCGACCGGCCGCGGGCCGTCGGCGATCATGTGAAAGAGCGGGCCGCTCACGCCCGCCCCCCGGCCGAGCGGAGCCAGCGGCGGCGGTTCGCCTCGTTTTCGAGCAGAGCCCGGATCACGTCGGCGGCCCCGGGCGGGATCGGCGAAAGCGCGCGGCCGCCGGCGCGGATGCGGAGCCCCGCGCCTTCGGCTGAGACCGTCACCACCGGCGAGAAGCCGCGGAGGCGCCGGAGCGCGCGCCAGATGTCCTGCCGCACCTGATGGGCGATGCGCCGCCGGCCGCGCGCGGCGGGAAGCGACGTCTCCACCGCGAGGTCGAAGCGGGGCGGCAGGGCGCGGGCGAGGGTGACCTCGCCTTCCGTCTCGATCACGTGCCACCCTTCGGCCAAGGCGGACCCTTTCCTCTTGCTCCTGCGCCGCGATCCGGCGCGCAGGATACGGCTTCTCTAGCATCGGCGCGCCCGATCTTCACCACTTCTTGGCAACCGGAGAGGCGCCTAGGCCCGACTCCCTGCGCACGGCTTCGGTGGATCGACGCAGGAAGGGGCGTGTCCGCCCCTGGGTGGGCGCCTGACGCGGCTGGCTTGGGCGCTTTATGGCGTCGCCCGACCTCGGGACGATCCGCTCGTGACGGTCGGGGGGCGCCCGCCCGCGTGGAGGGGCGGGCGCGGCCCGGGCTGGTCGCACGGGCCGGGAGGAATGGAGAAGGCACGCCCTGAATGGCGGTGGAGGCCGGGAGGAACGGTCGGCGCGCGCCGGCCAGAAACCTACAGACCCCAGATCCTCAGGATGAAGAGGAGCACGATGAGCGCATAGCCGATCGCGCCCGTCGCCATCGCCATGTCCGAGCGGTTGTCGGCGATGTCTTCGAGGCGGACGAAGTCCTCCTTCGCCTGCTCGTCCGTCTCCGCATAGATGATGTTCCGCCGCGACGTGTGCGTGTGCCCGACCGCGGAGCCGGCATAGACCGTCGCCGCGAGCAACGAGATCACTGCCGCCGTTGCGACGATCTTCTGGAAGAACGAGAGCG
>CALFYQ010000012.1 GCA_937952085.1 uncultured Paracoccaceae bacterium
CCGAGATGTCCTGGACCAAGAAGAACGTCCATCCGGGCAAGATCGTCTCCACCTCCCAGGAGGTCGAGGTCATCGTGCTCGACGTGGACAGCTCCAAGCGCCGCGTCTCGCTCGGCCTGAAGCAGACCCAGGGCAACCCCTGGGAAGTCTTCGCCGAGAACCACCCGGTGGGCGCCGCGGTCGAGGGCGAGGTCAAGAACATCACCGAGTTCGGCCTCTTCATCGGTCTCGACGGCGACATCGACGGCATGGTCCACCTCTCCGATCTCTCGTGGGACCGGCCGGGCGACCAGGTCATCCAGGAGTACAAGAAGGGCGACATGGTCGCCGCTCAGGTGCTCGACGTGGATGTCGAGAAGGAGCGCATCAGCCTCGGCGTGAAGCAGCTCGGCTCCGATCCGTTCGCGGACGCGACGCAGGGCGTGCGTCGCGGCTCGGTCGTCACCGCCACGGTCAAGAAGATCGAGGACGGCGGCATCGAGGTCGAGGTGGACGGGATGAAGTCTTTCATCCGCCGGTCCGATCTCAGCCGCGACCGCGGCGACCAGCGGCCAGAGCGGTTCGCGGTCGGCGACAAGGTCGACGCGCGGGTCATCTCGATCGATTCGAAGGCTCGCCGGCTCGGCCTCTCGATCAAGGCGCTGCAGATCGCCGAGGAGCGTGAGGCGGTGGAGCAGTTCGGCTCCTCCGACTCGGGCGCCTCGCTCGGCGATATCCTCGGCGCCGCCCTGAAAGAGCGTGGCGGCAACTGACGCCGCAATCGCCCGGGCGGTTGCGGCCGCCCGGGCACTCAATCTTAATCCTTTAAGGTAAATGGTGTTTCCGGCGCTGAGGCCGGAGGCTCGACGTGACTATCGATATCCTTGGCGCGCCGCACGCGCTGCTTTATGTCCTCGCGGCCGCGGCGATCTGCGTCTTCACCTCCGCGTTCGCTTTTTCCGAACTCGCCGAGCTTCGCTACAAGGGCGGCGTTCGCCTCTGGCGCATCCTGCTTGCGATGCTGGCCGCCGGCGTCGGCGTCTGGGCGACGCATTTCGTCGCGATGCTGGGCTACCGGCCCGACGCGCGCCTCGCCTTCGCGCCGGCGGAAACGCTCGGCTCGGCCGCGGTCGCGGTCGTGGCCATCGGCCTCACGCTCGTCGCCGCGGCGCTCGCAAAGCGGCGGCTCCACCGGCTTTCCGCCGGCGCCGGCTCCGGCCTCGCGGTCTCCGCGATGCACCATATGGGGATGGCCGGCCTCGCCGGCTGCGCGGTCGCCTTCGACGCCGTGGCGGTGGCGGTCTCGACGCTGCTCTCCTGCCTCTTTTCGGCGGCTGCGGCCAAGGCGCTCCACCGGCGGTCCCTCGGCGGGCCGGCCGCCGCCACGGCGTTCTTCACGCTTGCGGTCGTCGCGCTTCATTTCGGCTCGGTGGCGGGAACCACCGTCACCGAAGTCGCCGGGCCGGTCAGCTTCGCGCTGCAGCCTTCGGAGCTTTCCCAGATCCTGCTCGCGACGGCGCTTCTGCTCGCGGCGCCGGCGCTCGCCTTCGTTCGCCGCCAGGTGCTGGCGACGCATGCGGCGGCGCGGGCCGGCCGCGCTTCCCTCGCGCTCGGAGAGGAGGTGCTGGCGCTCGACCCGGAGGGGCGGATGCGCTGGGCGAATTCGGCCTTCGTGCCGACGACCGCACTGCTCGGCTGCCTCCGGGTCGGACGGCCGCTCATCGATCTTCTCGCCGCGGATCAGGGCGTTCAGGCGGCGCTCGACTCCGTGGCCCGGCGGCGCGAAGCAGCGCGAATCTCGGTCCAGTTGCCGAACCGGGACGGGTCCTTCGTCCAGCGCGAGGCGACGATCGTTCCGGTGCTTCGCCGCGACGGCGCGCTCGAAGAGACGATCGTCGCCTTCCGCGACACCACGGCGGAGCGCGCCGCCTACGCCAGGCTCGAGGCGAGCGAGGCGCAGGCGCGCCGCCTCGCCCTCGTGGCGCGGCAGACCGGCGACGCGGTGCTGATCACCGACGAGAAGGGCGAGGCGCTCTGGGTCAACCCGGCGTTCGAGCGGCTGACGGGCTACACCAAGGAGGAGTTTCTCGGGCGCCGCGCCGGCGAGGTGCTGCAGGGCCCCGCGACCGACCGCAAGGCGACGGCGCTGATCCGCCGCGCGCTCGACGCGCGCGAACCCATCCGAATCGAGATCCTCAACTATTCCAAGACCGGCGAGGCCTACTGGGTCGATCTCGAGATCTCGCCCGCCGAGGAGCCTTGCGAAGGCGGCTCCCGCCGTCTCTTCATCGGCGTCTCCCGCGAGATCACCGAGACGATCCGCCAGCAGAAGGCGTTGACGGAGGCGCGGAACGCCGCCGAGGCCGCCGGCGAAGCGAAGTCGGAATTCCTCGCCCGGGTGAGCCATGAGCTTCGCACGCCCCTCAACGGCGTTCTCGGGACCATCGCGCTTCTCGGCGAAAGCGGGCTCGACGCGCGGCAGAAGCGCTTCTTCGCCCATCTCGAATCCGCGGCCTCCCGGCTTTCGGGCGTCATCGAGCGGATCCTCGAATACAACGACCTCGCGCGCGCCGAGGAGACCGTCGACACGCGGGAGATGCGGCCTGCGGACCTCCTGAGAGAGGTGCTCGCCGGCATCGAATCCGACGCGGAAGCGAAGGGGCTCGGCTGTTTCGCCCGGGTCGATCCGGCGCTCCCCGTCTCGCTCTTCGCCGACCGGAACCGGCTCCGCCGGATCCTCTCGATCTTCGCCGAGAACGCCGTCTCCTTCACCGAGCGCGGGGAGCTCGCCGCGACGGCCGCGCTCGCGGGCGGCTCCGCCGCGCGGGGCGGGAAGGCGCTCGTGCGCTTCGCCGTCGAGGACTGCGGCCCCGGCGTTCCCGACGGCCGGCGGGAAGCGATCTTCGAGCATTTCGAGCAGGCGGACGGCTCCGCCCGCCGCGCCCGCGAGGGGGTCGGCCTCGGCCTCGCCATCGCCAGGCGGCTGGCCGACGGGATGGGCGCGCGGCTCGGCTTCGACGAGCGCGCCGGCGGCGGCTCCGTCTTCTGGGTGGAGATCGAGGCGGATGTCGCCGCGCCGGCCGTGGAGACGCGAAGCGCCGCCCTCGCCGGGCGGCGGGCGCTGCTGATCGATCCGTCGCCGGGCCACCGCGCCTCCCTCGCCGACGCGCTCCGCGCGGTCGGGCTCGACGCCGCCGAGGCGGAGACGGTCGACGCTGCGCTTGCGCTGGCGCGCGGGCCCGAGGGGTTCGACCTCATCGTCGCCGACGAGGAGGCCGTGGGCGAGGAGGCGGAGTTCGACGAGGCGCTCGCGCGGCTCCGCGGGGCGGGTCTCGTCGCGCCGATCGCCGTTGTGACGTCGGAGCGCGCGGCGCCGCCGGGCGCGGCCGTCGTCATCGCGTCGCCCGTCAGCGCCGAGCGGCTTTCGGAGGCGCTGACGGATGCGATCCGCCGGGGCGGCGACTTCGACGCGACGGTTCGCCGGGCGAGCAGCGCCTGATCGCCCCGGGGCTTGTCCACGCGCGTTGACCGGACGCGCCGGAACATGCGACAGTCCCGCGATCAGGAACTCGCTTCCGGGGCGGAACACCGCATGATCAAGTCGGAACTGATCCAGAAGCTGGCCGAAGAGAATCCGCATCTCTTCCAGCGGGACGTGGAACGCATCGTCGCCGCGGTCTTCGATGAAATCGCCGATGCGCTGGCGCGCGGCGACCGGGTCGAGCTGAGGGGCTTCGGCGCCTTCTCGGTCAAGACGCGGGACGCGCGGCAGGGCCGCAACCCCCGCACGGGCGACTCCGTCGCCGTGCCGGAGAAGCGGGCGCCCTTCTTCAAGACGGGCAAGGACCTCCGCGAACGGATGAACGGCTGAGAGCATCGCCGTGCGCACGCTGAAATTCGCTCTCGTCTTTCTCTTCGCCGCGATCATCGCGGTGCTGTCCGTGGCCAACAGCGCAGAAGTGGCGGTCCGGCTCTGGCCCGACCTCACCGAATACGGCGTCCCCGCCGCGCCGCAGACCTCGATCCCGCTCTTCGTCTTCGGGCTGCTCGCGGGCCTCGTCGGCTTTCTGCTCGGCGCGGCGCGGGAATGGGCGCGCGAGGGCCGGGTCCGCGGCGCGGCCCGGCGGGCGCGGCGCGAGGCGGAGACGCTCCGCGCGAAGGTGGACGAGCTTGGCGGCGACCGGGACGACGATCTGCCAGCCCTGCCGTCTCGCTGAGATGCCGACCGCGCGAAGATGAACGTCAAGATCTGTGGGCTCCGCACGGCGGAGGCGGTCGAGGCGGCCGCCGACGCAGGGGCGCGCTATCTCGGCTTCGTGCTCTTCCCGAAGTCGCCCCGGAACGTCGGCGCCGCGGAGGCGGCGGCGCTGGCCCGCGCGGCGCCGGCCGGGCTCGTCAAGGTGGCGCTGGTGGTCGACCCTGACGACGCGCTGCTCGAAACGCTCGCCGGCCTCCCCATCGACGTGATCCAGCTACATGGCCGCGAGACGCCGGCGCGGGTCCGCGAGGCGCGCGCGCGGACCGGCCTTCCGGTGATGAAGGCGGTGGGCGTCTCCGGCCCCGAGGACGTCGCCGCGATCGCGGCCTTTGAGGACGCGGCGGACCAGATCCTCGTCGACGCCAAGCCCGCGCCGGGCGCCGACCGCCCCGGCGGCAACGGCCTCGCCTTCGACTGGCGGCTTCTCGCCGGGCGCGAATGGCGCAAGCCCTGGATGCTCGCGGGCGGCCTCACCCCGTTCAACGTCGCCGAAGCGGGCCGGCTCACCGGCGCGCGCCAGGTCGACGTCTCTTCCGGCGTCGAGCGCGCGCCGGGGGAGAAGGACCCGGAACTGATCCGCGCTTTCCTGAGGGCCGCCGCATGAGCGTCGTCACCTTCCGCGAGGCGGTGCTCGCGGACCTTCCCGCCCTTGTCGCCATGCTGGCGGACGACCCGCTCGGCACCGGCCGCGAGGGCGGCGACATGGCGCCCTATCGCGCCGCCTTCGACGAGATCGCGGCGGACCCGAAGGTGACGCTCCTCGTCGCCGAGGAGGCGGGCGCGCTGATCGGCACGCTGCAGCTCACCTTCCTGCCCGGCCTCTCCCGGAAGGGCGCGCGGCGCGCATTGGTCGAGGCCGTTCGCATCGCGGCCGACCGGCGGAGCCAGGGCCTCGGCGCCCAGCTCATGGCCGAGGCCGAGCGCCGCGCCCGCGAGGCCGGCTGCACGCTCGTCCAGCTCACCTCCGACCGGAGCCGGGAGCGGGCGCACGCCTTCTACGCCCGGATCGGCTACGCCCAGTCCCATCTCGGCTTCAAGCGCGCGCTCGACTCCTGATCGGCGCTGGGGCAGCCTTCCGCCAAAACGGGAGGAGGAAGCCCATGAAGAGTCTCGACAAGGCGGTGGAAGCCGCGGTCTCCGAAGGCCGCACGCCGGGCGTGGTCGTCTCGGTCGCGACGCGGGACGGCGTCGTCTACAGCAATGCGGCGGGCGAGCGGGCGCTCGGCGGCGGCGTTCCGATGACGACCGACACCGTGTTCCGCGCCTTTTCCATGACCAAGGCGGTCGGCGCCGTCGCCGCCGCCAAGGCGATCGAGGACGGACTGCTGGCGCTGGAGACCCCGGTGGAGGAGGTCCTGCCGGAATGGAAGGACGTCGTCCTTCTCGAAGGTTTCGACGCCGCCGGCCAGCCGATCACCCGCAAGCCGAAGGTGAAGGCGACGCTCCGCCATCTCGCCACCCACACCTCCGGCCTCGTCTACGAGTTCTGGAGCGCCGAGATGGCGCGGTACATGGAGGCGACCGGCAAGCCGACGATCCTCTCCGGCCTCCGTTCCTCGCTCTTCTCCTATCCGCTCCAGTTCGAGCCCGGGACGAAATGGGATTACGGCACCGGCATCGACTGGCTCGGCCGCATGGTGGAGGAGGCAAGCGGCAAGCGGATCGACGCCTATGTGACCGAGAAGGTGCTGGAGCCTCTGAAGATGACCGACACCGGCTTCGAGGTGGCGCCGCACATGGCGCCCCGCCTCGCGGCCGCGCATATCCACACGCCCGAGGGCTGGGGCCCGCTCGACCTTGCGCCGCCGCCCAACCCGGAACTTTACGGCATGGGCCATTGCCTCTACACGACCGGGCCGGACTATCTCCGCTTCATCCGGATGCTGCTGAACAACGGCTCGCTCGAGGGCGAGATGGTGCTCCGGCCGGAGACGGTGGCGATGGTCTCGGCCAACCAGATCGGCGACCTCTCCGTCGGCAAGATGATCTCCTCCGCGCCGCACATCACCGCGGATGTCGATTTCTTCCCCTGGCAGGAGAACAAATTCTCGCTCGCCTGCCTGATGAATACGGAGGACATTCCGGGCAAGCGGCGGGCCGGCTCGCAATCCTGGGCGGGGGTGCTCAACACCCATTACTGGTTCGACCCGAAGGCGGGCCTCGCCTGCACGATCATGATGCAGCACCTGCCCTTCGTCGATCCGAACTGCCTCGCCGTCTATGACGCGGTGGAGAAGGCGGTCTACGCCGAGTTCGGCTGAAAAATTCCATCAACTGGGAGTTTCGAATGGCGTTGATCAAGTCTGTTCTGAAAGACGAGAAGCGATTTCGCAGCGTTCACCCGACTGAAGTTGACTGTCGATACGTTGTTGGGGAGTGTGACGGCCGAAAGGTTTTGCAGCTCAACACTTATGGCTCGATGAAGCGCGAGATGACCGACAAGCTCAGCCAGACGATGCAATTCGACGAAGCTTCCGCTCGCATGCTTTGGACCGTTCTAGGGCGCGAGTTCAGTTTGGAGCGGTAAGTCGCCCTATCGACGCGCCGTCGATCAGGCGTTAAAGACCGCGCTTCCCGGAACCCTTGGGAGGCGCGGATGGCGTCGGACAGGCTCAATTCCTATCGCGCGGGCCCGGACGAGCGGGGCCGCTTCGGCATCTATGGCGGGCGCTTCGTCTCCGAGACGCTGATGCCGCTGATCCTCGACCTCGAGGCCGAATACGCCCGCGCCAAGGAGGATCCGGCCTTCTGGGCGGAGATGGACGATCTCTGGACCCATTATGTCGGCCGCCCGTCGCCGCTCTATTTCGCGCCGCGCCTGACCGAACGGCTCGGCGGCGCGAAGGTCTATTTCAAGCGGGACG
>CALFYQ010000013.1 GCA_937952085.1 uncultured Paracoccaceae bacterium
TGAAATCCGCCGCCGCCCTCCGCCCGGAGCCCGCATGAACGCCGTCCTCGTCCTCACCGCCGCCGGTCCGCTCGGCGACGATCTCGTCGCCGCGGCCCGCGCCGCCCTTACGTCGCCCGACGCGCCGAGGCGGCTTGCGCCGGAGGCGGTGGAGATCCCCTTCACGGGCGCGCTCGCCCCGGCGGCGGAGGCCGCCCGCGCCGCGCTCGGCGCCGCGCCTGTGGACGCCAACGCCCTCCCGGCCGAGGGGCGGCGGAAGCGGCTCCTGATCTCCGACATGGATTCCACCATCATCCCGGTCGAGTGCATCGACGAGATCGCCGCCGCCGCCGGCATCGGCCCGCGCGTCGCCGCGATCACCGAACGAGCGATGCGGGGCGAGCTGGATTTCGAGGGCGCCCTCAGGGAGCGGGTCGGCCTTCTCGCCGGCTTCCCGGAGGCGCGGCTCGAAGCGGTCTATGCCGAGCGGGTGACGCTCAACCCCGGCGCCGCGGCGCTGATCGGCGCGATGAACGATCTCGGCGCGCTCACCCTCCTCGTCTCGGGCGGGTTCGACTTCTTCACCGCCCGCGTCGCGAAGGCGGCGGGCTTCGCGCGGCATCAGGCGAACCGCCTCCTCGTCGAGGGCGGCAGGCTCACCGGCGGCGTCGCCGAGCCGATCCTCGGCCGCGCCGCCAAGCTCGCCGCGCTGGAAGCCGCCGCCGCCGAGATCGGCGCGACCCCGGCCGAGGCCGTGGCGCTCGGCGACGGGGCGAACGATCTCGACATGATCCGCGCCGCCGGGCTCGGGATCGCCTGGCGGGCCAAACCCGCCGTCGCCGCGGCGGCCGGCGCCCGGCTCGACCATGCGGACCTCACCGCGGCTCTAAGGCTTCAGGGTATCCCCGCGCCCGGTTTCGGGTGAAGTTACGCCGGGCGCCGGGCTCGTGATTGGACCCGGAGCCCCAGCGCGACCATCTTTGCGGCGTGGCAACCACATGGGGAAACGAGAATGAAGCTGATCCGCCGCCCCGACTGGCGCATCCCTGACCGGCTCGTGACGCCCGAGGCCGACTATCTCAACCGCCGCGCGCTGATCGCCGCGATGGGCTTCGGCGGCCTCTCCGCCGCGCTCCCCCGCGCCGCCTTCGCCGCGACCGACCCCTACGCCGCCGCGCGGAACCCCGATTACGCCGATGCGGGCCGCCCCGTCACCGACGAGAAGATCACCGGTAACTACAACAACTTCTACGAGTTCGGCGCGGGCAAGGACATCGCCGCCCCGGCCCAGAAGCTGAAGACCGAGGGCTGGACGATCACCATCGACGGCATGGTCGACAAGGAGCTGAAGGTGACGGCGGACGATCTCGTCTCCCGCTTCGGGCTCGAGGAGCGGGTCTATCGCCATCGCTGCGTCGAGGCCTGGTCGATGGTGGTGCCCTGGGTCGGCGTGCCGCTCGCCAAGCTGGTCGCCTGGGCGGCGCCGAGCGCCTCGGCCAAGTACGTCCGCTTCGAGACCTTCTACGACCCGAACATGGCCCGCGGGCAGCGCCAGCCCTGGTATCCGTGGCCCTATACCGAGGGGCTCACCATGGCCGAGGCGACGAACGAGCTGCCGATGCTCGTCCTCGGCGCCTATGGCAAGATCCTGGCGAACCAGTATGGCGCGCCGGTCCGGCTGCACCTCCCTTGGAAATACGGCTTCAAGTCGATCAAGTCGATCACCAGGATCACCTTCACCGACCAGCGCCCGCTCGGCTTCTGGGAGGAGCTTCAGGACAGCGAATACGGCTTCTGGGCCAACGTGAATCCCGAGGTCGCGCATCCGCGCTGGAGCCAGGCGGACGAGCGCGACCTCTCCACCGGCGAGCGAATCCCGACGGTGATCTACAACGGCTACGGCGCGCAGGTCGCGCATCTCTACGACGCCGACCCTGAGGCGCAGGCGGCGGGCGACCGGCTCTGGCGCTGACGCGTAGGAGGGCGGCGCGCCAGCGCCGCCGCACCGCCTCCCGAAAAGAAAAAAGGCCGAGCTTTCGCCCGGCCTAGTCCAACAGGGAGGTCGACGATGCACGCCTGCAACAGTGTCGCCGCTACGCATCGTCGAGGACGGAAATAAGCCGCGCGTCGCGCCCCTTCAAGAAAAAACGTGGCCGACTTGCTGCAAAGCAGCGATGCACGGAGCGCATGACGGCGCCGCGGATCGCATTACGCCCGAGCCGCGCTGCGCGGCGCGCTCAGGCGCCGGCGGACCGGAGCGGCGCGACGCCGGCGCGGAGCGCGGCGAGTTCCGCCAGCACGAAATCCCGGAAAGCCAGCACCCGGCGGGAGCGGCGAAGCTCTTCCGCATAGGCGATGTAGATGGTGAAGGAAGGGCTCACGAGGTCTTCCGCCACCGGAACGAGGTCCGGGTTCAGGGCCGAGAGATAATCCGGCAGCGGCGCGACGCCGATGCCGCTGACCGCGGCCTGCATCACGGCGAAGTAGTTGTTCACCGAGAGATCGGACTTGTGCTCGATCTGCGTCGTCTCGGCGAGCCAGTCGGTCACCGCCGAGGGGAGGGGGGACTTCTGGTCGGTGCGGTAGGAGATGAGACGATGGTCCCTGAAATCATCGCCGCTCTTCGGCGCGCCGAACCGCTCGATATAGCCGCGCGAGGCGTAGAACCGCATCGTCGCGTCGGTGAGCGGGCGGCGGATCAGTTCCGCCTGCTCGGGCTCCCGCAGCATCAGCGCCACGTCGGCCTCCCGCATCGGCAGATCCAGCACCTGCTCGGTGAGGACGAGGTCGATCGAGATGTCGGGATATTCCGCGAAGAAGCGGCCGAGCCGCGGCGCCAGCCAGAGCGAGCCGAGCCCGTGCGTGGTGGACACGCGAAGCTCGCCGCCGTCCCGGTCCTTCGCGTCGCGAATCCGCGCCGAGGCGAGGTTGAGCCGCGCCGACATGTCCCGCGCCGCGCCGTAGAGCAGCTCCCCCTGCTCGGTCAGGATCAGGCCGCGCGCATGGCGGTGGAAGAGCGTCGCGCCCAGCGCCTCCTCCAGCCCGCGAATCTGCCGGCTGACGGCGGATTGCGAGAGGTGCAGCGCCTCGCCGGCATGGGTGAGGCTCCCGGCTTCCGCCACGGCGAAGAAGACCCTGAGCTTGTCCCAGTCCATCGGCATGCCAACTCCCCGCCCCGGCGTCTTTGACGGCCCGTCCCGCCGGGTTAAGTCTCTATAGCGGCCGAAGCCGCGAGGACAAAGCATGACGACTCGCCTTCTCACCCTCCTGCTCGTTCTTCTCGCGGCCGCGCCGGCGCGGGCGGAGCTTTCCGGCGCCTATTTCGGCATCGACGATGCGGCCGGAATGCGGCTGAGCTTCGCGGAAGGCCGCAAGGGCCTCGACGCCGCCCTGGCCTGGCCGGACGGGACGGTGAGCGAGTTCTCCGCAACCAGGCTCGAAACCGGCGCCGAGGCCATCGTGAACACGGCGGATGGCGGCAAGGCGCTCTGGATCGCCACGGAAGAGCCGCTCGGGCTTTCCTTCGTCATGGTCCCACTGGATGCGGGCGATGTGCCGATCGCGGCCCAGACGGAGGCCTATCTCTTCCTGAAGGAAGGCGTCTCGGCGCCGCCGCGGCCGGCGCGCTACGTGCCGCCGCCCGAAGGCCCGGGCGGCACGATCGACCCCCGCGCCTTCGTCGAGAGCTATTCTTTCTGGCCCTCGAAGAACGTCGCCTGGGGCTACGAGATGGTGCGCGGCCGCTATCGGACGTTGATCCGCCTTCACCCGGTGGTGCAGGCGGACATCCTCTGGAAGCTCTGCCGCGGCGGCGCCTCCCCGGCGGCGCTCGCCGAGGCGCTCCGCGGCCAGGGCGTGAGCTGCGACGACGTGCTGGCGACCTTCGGGCGGATGCTGAAGCCCGGCGGTTCGGTCGCGCCCTTCAACGCCTTCCGACGCGACGTGGAGGCGCAGAAGGCGGCGCTCGTCGAGGCGATCCATTGCTCGCTCGACTACCGGCGTTCGGACCCGGAGTGCAAACGCGCCGGCGCGCGCGTGGCGGTGGCCGCCACCTCGCTGGAGACGGTGAAGACGGTCCTGGCGCGCTATTGACGCCCGCTCAGGCGAAGCCGGCCGCCTCGGCCAGGCGGCCGAGCCCCGCCGCCACCTCCGCCTCCCTCACGTGATGCGGCATGTGGCCAACGCCGGGGAAGATGGTGAGGTTGGCGTTCCGCGCCGCGGCGGCGAGCGGGATCGAGTGGATTTCGAGCCCCACCGTCTCGTCCGCGTCGCCGTGCATCACCTCGAGCGGCATGGCGAGTTCGCCATAGCGGGGCGCCATCTCGGCGAGGTAGCCGTTAAGCCGGTCGATCTCCTCCGCGTTCCAGCGGAACGCGTCGGGCCGGAGCGCCAGTTCGACGCCGATGTAATCGGTATAGCCGGGTGGCGCCTCGTTCGGCCGAAACACGTCTTCGATCAGCGAGTCGCGGCGCGAGCCGGTGACGTAGAGCCGCGCGGCGGCGCCGACGAGCGGGCCGATGGCGCTCGCCCCGAGGCCGTAGAGGAGGCCGCCATCGCCGTTCCAGGGATGCGTGGCGCCCGCGAGGAAGGCGGCGCCCGCCACCTGGTCCGGCCGGTCGAGCGCCCAGGCGGCGGCGACCGCGCCGCCCCAGGAATGCCCGGCGATCAGCGCCCGCTCCGCGCCGAGCGCCGCGGCGGCGCCGGCGAAGAACCGGGCCTGGACGCGCGGATCGTCGCCGCCGGAGACCGGCCGCTCGCTCCAGCCATGGCCCGGCCGGTCGATGGCGATGACCCGGAACCGGCCTTCGAGCCGCCCGACCAGGGAGAAGGTGAAATCCCGGATGTTGCCGTTCGCGCCGTGGATCAGCACCAGCGGCGGGCCGGAGCCGGCCTCGACATAATGGAGCCGAACCCCATCTATTGTCAGGAAGTCGCCGAGCGGCGGATAGGACGCCGCCAGCGGGTCGTCCCCCTGCCCGGCGGCGCAGGCGCCGAGGCTTCCGGCGAGGCCGAGCGCGGCGGCGGCGCGGCCGATCAGGTCCCGTCTCGTCATCGCGCGTCGCCCTTTCCCGAAGCCATGCAACCGGCGCATACTAGGGTGCGCCACGGGGTAAGCGATGGAAAAACCGCTTGCCGCATTAGGTCAACTGTCCTTACCTTAACGGCAGCCCCCTGGCGCGCGGGCGGGATTCGCGCGCGACAAAGACAAGCCCGGCTCAGCCGGCGGAGGAAGCGATGAAGCACGCCAATGTCAGTCTCGGAGATCGCTTCGATCTCTCTTGCGATCAGGTGCTCCTGAACGGCACCCAGGCGCTGGTCCGGCTGATGCTGACGCAGAAATGGCGGGACGCGCAGGCGGGCAAGAACACGGCCGGCTACGTCGCCGGCTACCGCGGCTCGCCGCTCGGCGGCGTCGACGCGACGTTCCTTTCCGCGGGCAAGCAGCTCGCCGCCTCCGACGTCCGGTTCGAGCCGGCGCTGAACGAGGATTTCGGCGCAACGATGCTCTGGGGCGCGCAGCAGGCCGGCCTCCGCGGCGATGGGAAATACGACGGCGTCTTCGGCCTCTGGTACGGCAAGGGGCCGGGCGTCGACCGCTGCGGCGACGTCTTCCGTCACGCCAACCTCGCGGGCACCGCGCCCTGGGGCGGCGTCCTCGCCGCGATGGGCGACGACCATACGGGCGAGAGCTCCACCACGGTCCACCAGTCCGACTTCGCCTTCGTCGACGCGCATATGCCGATTCTGGCTCCCGCGGGCGTGCAGGAAATCATCGACCTCGGCGTCCACGGCTATGCGATGAGCCGTTTCGCCTCGCTCTGGGTCGGCATCAAGTGCCTGAAGGACACGATCGAATCGACCGCCGTCATCGACGGCCGGCCGGACCGGATCGAGACGATCATCCCGACCGATTTCGAGATGCCGGAGGGCGGCCTCTCGATCCGCCTCGTCGACGACCGCATCCCGCAGGAGCAGCGGATGCAGCGCTTCAAGCGCTGGGCCGCCCACGCCTACGCCCGCGCCAACAGGCTGGACAAGCGGGTGCGGGGCGAGAAGGGCGCCAAGATCGGCATCGTCTCGGCCGGCAAGTCCTGGCTCGACGTCGCCCACGCGCTCGACCTTCTCGGCATCGACGACGAGGCGGCGAAGCGGATGGGCCTCACGGTCTACAAGCCGGCGATGGTCTACCCGCTGGAGCCGCAGGGCCTTCGCGAATGGGCCGAGGGGCTCGAACTCATCATCGTCGTCGAGGAGAAGCGCTCCCTGATCGAGACGCAGATCAAGGAGATCCTCTACGACGATCCGAAGCGCCCCCGCGTCGTCGGCAAGAAGGACGAGGCCGGCAAGACGCTGTTCCCGACCGAGATGGGCCTCTCCCCGGTCGACGTCGCGCTCAAATGCGGCAAGCTCTTCCAGAACGAGGGTGTCTCGGGCGAGCTCAACACCCGCCGGATCGAGGCGCTGGAGCAGACCGCGAATTCCGCCAACGTGGAGAAGACGCCGGAGCGCACGCCCTGGTTCTGCTCCGGCTGCCCGCACAACACCTCGACGCGCCTGCCGGACGGCTCGCACGGCTTCGCCGGCATCGGCTGCCATTTCATGGCGCAATGGATGGATCGTCACGTCATCGGCTACACCCATATGGGCGGCGAAGGCGTGAACTGGATCGGCGAGAGCCGCTTCGTTACGACGCCGCACGCCTTCCAGCAGCTCGGCGACGGCACCTACAACCACTCCGGCAGCCACGCGATCCGCGCCGCGGTCGCCGCCAACGCCAACATCACCTACAAGATCCTCTACAACGACGCCGTCGCGATGACCGGCGGGCAGACGCTGGAAGGCGGCCTCAACGTCTACAAGATCGTCGAGGAGGTGAAGGGCATGGGCGTCCGCAAGGTGGCGGTCGTCTATGACGAGAAGGAAGGGTTCGACCCTTCCCGCGTTCCCGCCGGCGTCGACTGCTCGAAGCGGGACGAGCTCGACGCGGTACAGCGGAAGCTCCGCGAGATCGAGGGGCCGACCGTCCTCGTCTATGTCCAGACCTGCGCCGCCGAGAAGCGCCGCCGCCGCAAGCGCGGCAAGTTCCCCGACATCGACAAGCGGGTCTACATCAACCCCGAGGTCTGCGAGGGCTGCGGCGATTGCGGCAAGGCCTCGAACTGCGTCTCCGTCGCGCCGCTCGACACCGAGTTCGGCCGCAAGCGGCAGATCGACCAGTCCCAGTGCAACAAGGATTTCTCCTGCCTCAAGGGCTTCTGCCCCTCCTTCGTGACGCTGCACGGCGCGAAGCCGAAGAAGGAGCAGGCCGAGACGCTGGACCTGCCGAACCTGCCGGACCCGGTGATGCCGGCGATCGACAAGGTGTTCAACATCGTCTCCACCGGCGTCGGCGGCACCGGCGTCGTGACCATCGGCGCGCTTCTCGGCATGGCCGCGCATGTCGAGGGCAAGGGCGCCGGCGTGATGGAGATGGCCGGTCTCGCGCAGAAGGGCGGCGCGGTGCAGATCCACACCCGCATCGCCGCGAAGCCGGAGGACATCACCGCGATCCGCGTCGCCACCGGCGAGGCCGATGTGGTGATCGGCGGCGACCTCCTCGTCACCGCCGGCTCGAAGACGCTGGCGCTGATGGCGAACGGCCGGACCGGCGTCGTCTGCAACACCTACGAGATCAATTCGGGCGAGTTCACGCTCGACGGCGGCTTCCGCATTCCGTCGGACCGGCTGCGGCTCGGCCTCGAAGCGCGGGTCGGCGCCCAGAACGTGGTCTATCTTAACGCCACCCGCCTCGCCGAGAAGTTCCTCGGC
>CALFYQ010000014.1 GCA_937952085.1 uncultured Paracoccaceae bacterium
GCCGGACCGGGACCGGTTCGTGCTCTCGGCCGGCCACGGCTCGATGCTGCTCTACGCGCTCCTCCACCTGACCGGCCATGCCGATTTCCCGATCGGGGAGCTGAAGCGGTTCCGCCAGCTTGGCGCGCGGACCGCGGGCCACCCGGAATACGGCCACGGCGCCGGGATCGAGACGACGACCGGCCCGCTCGGGCAGGGCATCGCCACCGCGGTGGGCATGGCGATGGCGGAGCGGGCGATGCAGGCCCGCTTCGGCAGGAAAGCGGTGGACCACCACACCTATGTCATCGCCGGCGACGGCTGCCTGATGGAGGGGATCAGCCAGGAGGCGATCTCCCTCGCCGGGCGCCACGCCCTCGGCAAGCTGATCGTGCTCTGGGACGACAACGGCATCTCCATCGACGGCAAGGTCAGCCTCGCCGACGCGACCGACCAGCTCGCGCGGTTCCGCGCCTCGGGCTGGGAGGCGATCGCGGTGGACGGGCATGACGCCGCCGCCGTCTCCGCCGCCATCGACGCGGCGAGACAGACGGCGCAGCCGACCCTGATCGCCTGCAAGACGCATATCGGCTATGGCGCGCCCTCGAAGCAGGACAGCGCCAAGGCCCATGGCTCGCCGCTCGGCGCCGCCGACATCGAAGGCGCGCGGAAGGCCTATGGCTGGACCGCGGCGCCCTTCGAGATCCCGTCCGACCTCGCCGCCGCCTGGAAGGCGATCGGCGCGAAGGGGGGCGCGGCGCGGGCCGAATGGGCGGCGCGGCTGGAGACGCTGCCGGCCGGCAAGCGGCTCGAATTCGCGCGGGTGATCGCGGGCGATCCGCCGAAGAAGCTGGCCGGCGCGGTGAAGCGGCTGAAGGCCTCGATCTCCGAGGCGAAGCCGAAGATCGCCACCCGGAAGGCTTCCGAGAACGCGCTCGCCGCGATCAACCCGGTGATGCCGGAGACGATCGGCGGCTCCGCCGACCTCACCGGCTCCAACAACACGCTGACCGAGGGCCTCGGGACCTTCGGACCGGAGAACCCGGCCGGCCGTTATATCTACTACGGCATCCGCGAGCACGGCATGGCGGCGGCGATGAACGGCATGGCGCTCCATGGCGGCCTCGCCCCCTATGGCGGCACGTTCCTCTGCTTCACCGACTACGCCCGCGGGGCGATGCGGCTCTCGGCGCTGATGGGCGCGCGGGTCGTCTACGTGATGACCCACGATTCGATCGGCCTCGGCGAGGACGGGCCGACGCATCAGCCGGTGGAGCATCTGGCCATGATGCGGGCGACGCCGGGTTATGTGGTGCTTCGCCCGGCCGACGCGGTGGAGACGGCCGAGGCTTGGGAGATCGCGCTCACCCGCAAGGGGCCGACCGTGCTCGCCCTCACACGGCAGAACCTGCCGGTGGTGCGGACGAGCCATGTGGCGCGGAACCTCTCCGCCCAGGGCGGCTATGTGCTGGTCGAAGCGGAGGGCAAGCGCCAGGCGGTGCTGATCGCCACGGGCTCGGAGATCGAGATCGCCCTCGCGGCGCGGGATCTCCTCCAGGCCGAAGGGATCGGGACGCGGGTGGTCTCGCTGCCCTCGTTCGAGCTCTTCGCGGCGCAGGACGAGGCCTATCGGAAGAAGGTGCTCGGCGGCCGCGCGGTGCGCATCGCCATCGAGGCCGCCGCCCGGTTCGGCTGGGATCGCTGGCTGACCGAGTCGGGCGGAGACAGCCGCCGCGCCGCCTTCGTCGGCATGGAGGGCTTCGGCGCCTCCGCCCCGGCGCCGGAACTCTACGAGCATTTCGGCATCACCGCGGCGAAGGTGGCGGAGAAGGCCAAGGCGCTGCTCTGAGCCGCCCGCGACGGGCGTATCAAAGTTGATAGGGGCGCCAAGCAATTGGCGCCCTTGGTTTTTCCTGGCGCGCCCTGTCCAACCCCACCGGCCCGGGCGGCCAGCCAGGGCTGCGCCCACCCCTCCCCCCTTGCGAAACCCCGCCCCAATGGGCAGGAAACGGCCGGGCCAGCAGAGGAGGCGCGGCATGGCGTTCCGGACGATCGACGATCTCGACATGGCGGGGAAGCGCGTCCTGATCCGGGTGGACCTGAACGCGCCGGTCAAGGACGGCAAGGTGACGGATGCGACGCGGCTCGTCGCGGTCGGCCCGACCATCCGGGACGTGATCGCGAAGGGCGGCAAGCCGGTGCTCCTCGCCCATTTCGGACGGCCGAAGGGCAAGCCCGACCCGGCGCAATCCCTCGCGCCGATCGCGCCGGCGCTGGCGGAGGCGATTTCGGTTCCGGTCTCCTTCTGCCCGGCGACGACGGGCGAGGAGGCGGCGAAAGCGGTCGCCGCGCTGCCCGCGGGCGGCGCGCTCCTTCTCGAGAACACGCGGTTCCATCCGGGCGAGGAGGCGAACGACCCCGTCTTCGCGAAGGCGCTGGCCGCGCTCGGCGATCTTTTCGTTAACGACGCCTTCTCGGCGGCGCACCGCGCCCACGCCTCGACCGAGGGGCTGGCGCATCTTCTCCCCTCCGCGGCGGGGCGGCTGATGGAGGCGGAACTGAAGGCGCTCGGAGCCGCGCTCGGCGCGCCGGAGCGGCCCGTCGCGGCCGTGGTCGGCGGCGCCAAGGTCTCCACCAAGCTCGACCTTCTCGGCAACCTCGTCGAGAAGGTGGACGCGCTGGTGATCGGCGGCGGCATGGCCAACACCTTCCTCTTCGCCAAGGGCGAGGAGATCGGCGTCTCGCTCTGCGAGAAGGACATGGCGGAGACCGCGCGCGCCATCATGGCGAAGGCCGAGGCGGCGGGCTGCGAGATCCTTCTCCCGATCGACGTGGTCGTGGCGAAGGAGTTCAAGGCGGGCGCCGAGGCGAAGACCGTGCCGGCCTTCGCCTGCCCGGCCGATGCGATGATCCTCGACGCCGGCGCGATGACGCTTTCTGCCATCGCCGCGACCTTCGAGCGGGCGAAGACGCTGGTCTGGAACGGCCCGCTCGGGGCCTTCGAGATCCCGCCCTTCGACAAGGCGACCGTCGCCGCGGCGCAGATGGCGGCCGAGCTGACGCGGGACGGGCGGCTC
>CALFYQ010000015.1 GCA_937952085.1 uncultured Paracoccaceae bacterium
ATTCTCGACGAAGACGTCGCAGCTTCCGGCCAGCTTCAGCACCGTATTCCGCCCGGTCGCCGACGAAAGATCGACGACGACCGACTTCTTGCCGGCGTTGAGCGCGCGAAAGCCGGGGGTGAGCCCGCCAAGTTCGGGCTGCACGTCGAGCGCCCGCATCGGGTCGCCGCCGCCGGGCCGCTCGATCTTGATCACCTCGGCGCCCATGCAGCAGAGGTGGTGGGTGGCGCAGGGGCCCGCCAGCACATGCGTCAGGTCGAGCACCCGAAAGCCTTCGAGCGGCAGCATGCGCGTCTCCTGTCCCCGGCTCGCTACGCCGCCAGCCGCAGGACCATAGAGGCCGCATTGATGTTAGCGATAGTTATGTTTCCTAAGAGCTGTATTATGAAATTCTAACATCAGGGGGGAAGGGCGATGGACCTGCGGCAGATCCGCTATTTCGTCGCCGCCTGCGAGGAACGCTCGCTGAGCGCGGCGGCGGGGCGGCTCAACTGCACGGCCTCCGGCGTGAGCCAGCAGATGAGCGCGCTCGAAGGCCGCCTCGCGACGGTGCTGTTCGAACGCACGCGGCGCGGCGTGAACCCGACGGCGGCGGGCTGGCGCTTCTACGACCGATGCCTTGCGGTCTTGCGGGCCGTCTCCGAAGCGGAGATGGAGCTCGAGGACTTTGCGGCGGGGTTGAGCGGCAAGGTCTCCGCGGGGTTTGCGCCGGGCCTCGCGCGGTCCGTTCTGCCGCAGGCCTTGGCCCGCTACACGCGAGACTTCGCCAATGTCGACATCGAGATCGGCAGCGGCGCGGCGGACGCGCTGGTGCATGAGGCCGCCGAAGGCGCGCTCGACTTCTATGTCGGCCAATTCTCCCGGCCGCAGGCCGGACTGACCGCGATCTCGATCGGGACCTATCCGGTGGCGTTGATTTCCGGCTCGCGTCTGGGTCTGACGCAGATGGCGCCCGTTCACCTGCGCGAACTGGCGAACCTGAAACTCTCCATCCCCTCGGCCACGCACAGCCTGAGACCGAAGATCGAGGAGGCGATCCGCGCCGGAGACATCACCGTGGAGAGGACGATTTCGATCGCCAGCCTTTCGGCCGGCCTCGAATTCGTCGCCCAGAACGATTGGTCGTCGATCCTGCCCTTCTGGATCGGGCTGAAGATGCTCGGGGACGAGCGCGTCACCATCAATCCCATCGAAGCGCCGGAACTGAGCGTGCGGCTGGCCCTGATCCACCCGGCGCAGCGAAGCCTCTCGCGCGCCGCCCGGCAGCTCTATGAGTATTTTCAGCAGGAACTTCGGAGCAGCGAGACGGAATGGCGGCGGATCGTCGGCTAGGGCCGCCGCGGCCACGTCGTTTCCGGCTCCAGCCGGATATCGCCCGGCCAGTTCTCCGCCGCGCCGCCGCGCCGGGCCGCCTCTGCCGCGGGCTTCCCTTAGCCGGGCCGATCGCCCGCGCCGGCCCTGACGCGCTGCGCGTCGCGCGCGAGCGCGGCGAGCCGGTAGAAGCCGTGCGCCATCTTCGAATAGGGCGTCAGCAGGAAGAGCGCCGCCACGCCGCCGAGATGAAGCGCGAGAAGCGCCGCTTCGGCGACGGTCCCGCCCAGCGCGTAGAGCGCAAGGCCGCTCACCGCGACGAAGAAGAGGAGCGCCGAGAAGGCATTCTCGGCAGACCATGCCGAAGGCGCGCCAAGCTCCTTCGGCGTCTTCCGCTTCAGCCAGAGCAGACCGCCGCTTCCGGCCGCGAGAAGGAGGCCGCCGGGCACGCCGAGGAGCTTCGGCGGGGTCAGGAAACCGTAGGGCGCCTCGAGCCCGAAGATGTAGAGCATCACCGTCGCCGAAGCGGTGGCGGCGAAGCAGAGCAGGAAGCCGTAGAGCGCGGCCTGATGGAGCCGGCGCCGGCGGTCGGAGAACCGGTCCCCCGCCTCGAAGTTGCAGCCCTGCCCCTGCCCGCCGCCGAGATTGCGGAGCGACGCGGCGTTCTTCAGGGCCGCTCGCAGGTCGGCGAGGCGTAGCGGTGCGCCGCCGACCTCCCGCCAGTAGCGGCGCAGCCCCACCCCGAGCGCGAGGAGCGGCAGTAGGAAGGCCGGCAGGAAGATCGCCACCATCGCCGAATGGCCGAGAAGGGCGTAGAAGCCCTCGCCCTCGCCCGTGCCGAAGGCGCGGATGGCCGCGAAGAGAAGCGCGACGCCGAGACCGAGCGCCAGCGCCACGGCGCCGCCGCTCCGCTGGAAGAGCCGCGCCAGCCCGCCGGGCCAGGCGAACCGCTCCCAGCTTTCGAGCCGCGCCTCGGCGAGCGCGGCGGGCAGGTTCAGCGCGAATTCGTGCGGCGGCACGTACTGGCAGGCGTAATAGCAGCCGCGGCAATTGTGGCAGAGGTTGGCGAGTTGGACGATGTCGCCATCGGCGAAGCTTTTCTGCACCGTGATCGCAGGGAAGACCGCGCAATAGCCCTCGCAATAGCGGCAGGCGTTGCAGATCTCGATCTGCCGGCGCGCTTCCCCGATCGGATCAGGCCGCATGGCGCGCCGCCTCCCGCCCCGCGATCCGGCCGAAGACGGTGCCGATCGTCATGCCGAAGCCGGCGAGATAGCCCTTGCCGAGGATGCTGCCGGCCATGATCTCCCCCGCCGCCCAGACGTTCCTGAGCGGCCCCGCCGCCCCCTGCACCCGCGCCGCATCGGACACCTGGAGGCCGAGATAGGTGAAGGTGACGCCGGGCCGAAGCTGGTAGCCGTAGTAGGGCGGCGTATTGATCGGCCGCGCCCAGTTGGTCTTCGGCGGCGAAAGCCCTTCGGTCCCTCGTCCGTCGAGTTCGGTCGGAGCGAAGGGGCCATCGCGGCAGGCGGCGTTGAAGGCGGCGACGGTGGCGGCGAGCTTCGCGCCGGCCAGCCCGAGCTTGGCGCCGAGCGCCTCGACAGTCTCCGCCCGCTCCGGCGGGAAGACGGAGGGCATGAAAAGGTCCATCGCCTTCGCGTCAATGATCGAATAGGCGACCTGGCCGGGCTGGCCGGCCACCAGCCGACCCCAGATCGCATAGCGCTTCGGCCAGACATCCTCCCCCTCGTCGTAGAAGCGGTCCCCCTCCGCGTTGACGACGATGGAGAAGGGCACGCAATCGAGCCGGGTGACGATACCACCGTCGAATTTCGGCGCGCGGCCGTCGATGGCGACGGCGTGGCACTGCGTCGGGTCGCCGACCGAACGGGCGCCCTGGTCGAGCATGTCCCTCAGCACCACGCCGCGATTGTAGGGCGTGCCGCGGATCAGGAAGTTGCGCGCCGCCGGCCCCCAGGCCCGCGCCAGCCAGTCGATGTCCGACTGGAAGCCGCCCGAGGCGAGGACGACGGCCTTCGCGCCGATCTCCGCCGCCTCGTCGCCTTGGCGGACGGAAAGATGACTGAAGGCGTCGCCCGAAAGGGCGACATGCGTCACCTCGGCCTCATAGGCGACGCCGACGCCGAGATCCTCCGCGCTGTTGTAATAGGCGTTCACCAGCGCCTTGCCGCCGCCAAGGAAGAAGGCGTTGGTGCGCGAGAGCGAGAGCGTGCCGGAAAGCGAGGGCTGGAACCTGACGCCGCGCGCCTCCATCCAGGGCAGGCATTCCTCGGAGGCGCGGATCGTCATGCGGGCGAGGTTCGGATCCGTCTCCCCGCCCGTCACGCGGATCAGGTCGTCATAGTATTCGTCCTCGCCGTAGCGGTCGGTCAGCACCGAGAGCGGGCCGGAATGCATGCAGCGGAAGTTCCGCGTGTGCCGGCTGTTGCCGCCGCGATAGACCTTTGGCGCGGCTTCGAGGATGAGGACGCGCGCGCCAGCCTCGGCCGCGGTCAGCGCCGCGCAGAGCGCCGCGTTGCCGCCGCCGACGACGAGGATGTCCCAATCCTCGCGCGCCAGATCGCGAAGCCCGCCCACGGCCCGGCTCAGACGAGGCCGCCGTTCGGCTGGATGATCTGCCCGGCGATCCAGGAAGACCGGGGCGAGGCGAGGAAGGCGATCACCTCCGCCACCTCCTCTGGCCGGCCGACCCGGTTGAACGGGCTCATCGCCGCCGAGCGGGCCAGCGCCGCCTCGTCCTTGCCGGCGCGGAAGAGGTCGGTGTCGACCGGCCCGGGCGCCACCGCGTTCACCCGCACGCCGCGCCCCGCCAGTTCCTTCTGAAGCGAGCGGACGAGGCTTTCCACCGCCGCCTTGGTGGCGCTGTAGGGCCCGAGCCCCGGCGCGGCGTGGCGGACGAGCGAGGTGGTGAGCGCGATGATCGCGCCGCCATCCTTCACCCGCGAGGCGGCGGCCGAAAGCATGTTGAAAGCGCCGACGATGTTGGTCTCGACAAGGTCGCGGAATCTCGCCGGGTCAAAGGCGGCGAGCGGGCCGGGCGGCACGTTGATCCCCGCATTGGCGACGACGCAATCGGGCGCGCCGCACTCCGCCGCGAAGGCGTCGAAGGCGGCGACGACGCTGGCCGCGTCGCGGAGATCGGCCTTGTAGGCGCGCTTCGCGCCCGCAGGCGCCGCGTTCACAAAGGTGACGCCGACCTCGTATCCCTCGCGCGCAAGCGCCTCGGCCGCGGCCGCCCCGATGCCGCGCGAGCCGCCGAAGATCAGCGCCGTTTTCCGTTCCGTCATCCTCACAACTCCCGTTTCGCGCCCGTCTCAGGCGCGGATCGTAACGACCCGCTCCTCGGTCATTTCCCGCACCGCATGGCGCGGCCCTTCGCGGCCGAAGCCGCTGTCCTTCGACCCGCCATAGGGCATCAGGTCCACCCGGCTGGACGAGGTCTCGTTGATGTGGACGGCGCCGACATGGAGCCGCCGCGCCGCCGCGAAGGCGTCGCAAAGCCGGTTGGTGAAAAGGCCGGTGGCCAGGCCGTAGGGCGTGCCGTTCACCCGCGCCACCGCCTCGTCGAGCGTGTCGAAAGGCTCGATGCAAACCACCGGGCCGAAGATCTCGGCGCAGCCGACCTTCATCGCCGGCGTCGCGTCCTTCAGGAGCGTGGGCGGGACCACCGCGCCCTCGCGCGGCCCGCCGACGAGCGCCGTCGCGCCGGCGGCGACAGCCTCGCCGATCCAGGCCTCGACGCGCCGCGCCTCCGCCTCGCTGATGAGCGGGCCGGTGACGACGCCTTCACTGCGCGGGTCGCCATAGGGCAGGGCGGCGACGAGCTTCGTCATCCGCGCCTCGACCTCCGGCATAAGGCCGCGCTGGACGAGGAGGATCTGCACCGAGGTGCAGACCTGCCCGGCCTTCCGATAGCCGGCGCCGACCACCTTCGGCAGCGCTGCGTCGAGATCGGCGTCGTCCATCAATATGGTGAAGGCGATGGAGCCGAGCTCCATCTGCGTCCGGCGGAGCCCCGCCCCCTGCTGGATCGCGCGGCCGACCTCGGTGCTGCCGGTGAAGGCGATGAAACGCACCCGCTCATCCTCCATCGCTCGGCGCACCACGCCGGCGCCGCCGAGCGCGACCGAGAGGAAGCCCGCCGGCATCCCGGCTTCGAGGAGCGCCTCGGCCAGCAGGCAGGCGGTCTCCGGCGTCGCCGAGGCGGGCTTGAGGAGAACCGGGTTCCCCGCCGCGAAGGCCGGCGCGACCTTGTGCGCCACGGTGTTGAGAGGGGAGTTGAAGGGCGTCACCGCCAGCACCACGCCGAGCGGCACGCGGAGCGAGAAGGCGAGCCGCCCGGCCTGCCCAGGCGCGCCCTCGATCGGGATCATCTCGCCGGCGAGGCCGCGGGCCTCCACCGCGGAAAGGCGAAAGGTCTCGATGCAGCGGCGCACCTCGCCGGCGGCGTCGGAGCGGGTGAAGCCGGCCTCGGCCTGCATCGCCTCGATCAGCCGCGCCTCGAGGGCGGCGATGCGCCCGGCCGCGCGGTCGAGAATTTCGCCCCGCTCGCGCGGGCCCGGCGCGCCGGCCGTGAAGGCGGCGTGCGCCGCATCCACCATCCGGCCGACCTGCGCCTCCGAGGCGGCGCGAAAGGCGCTCCACGGCGTGAGCCGGTGCTTGTCCATCACCACGACCGCCGCGCCTTCGCCCGGCGCCCACTCGCCGGCGACGAGCAGCGGCAGGTCCCTGACCGCCCCGATGTTCATTCGCGGCCTCCCTTTCCGGTCAGAGCCACAGGATTTCCTTCCGACGTTCGAGATCGCAGAGCAACTCCGCCGCCGGCCCTTCGTGGAAGACGGCGCCGTTCTCGAGCGCGAAGACCCGGTCGGCGAGCGCGAGCACGAGATCGAGGTTGTGCTCCACGATCACGATCGGCAGCCGCGCGCGCAACCGGTCGAAGATGCCGAAGAGCTCCTCGACGACGGCGGGCGCGAGGCCCTCGAAGGGCTCGTCGAGCAGGAGAAGGCGCACGTTGCCGGATAGCGCGCGCGCCACCGCCAGCATCTGCTGCTCGCCGCCGGAGAGGTAGTCCGCATGTGTGTGGAGCCGCTCCCGAAGCCGGGGGAACATCTCGAAGATCTCCGCCTCCGACCAGGCGACGCCCTCGCCCTCCGCCTTCCGCGCGAGGCGGCCGAGGGCGAGATTGTCCGCCACGCTCATGCCGGAGAAGACGCCGCGCCCCTGCGGCACGTAGCCGACGCCGAGCCGCGCGATGCCGGGCGCGTCGAGCGCCGCGAGTTCGGCGCCGTTCAGCCGGATCGAGCCGCTCCGCGCCGGCACGAGCCCGGCGACCGTCTTGAGGAAAGTCGACTTGCCAGCGCCGTTCCGGCCGAGGAGCGCGACGATCTCGCCCTGCCGCACTTCGAGCCGCGCATCGTTGAGGATGTGGCTCTTGCCGTAGAAGGCGTTGAGCCTCGCAACCTCCAGCACCGGCGCGCCGGGCGCGGCGCGCGCCGCCTGCCGGCCCCTCACCGCGGCGACGCCGGCGCCGGTATAGATCTCCTGCACCCGTTTGTCGGCGCGGATCGCCTCCGGCGGCGCGGTGAGCAGGACGGTACCCTCGTTCATCACCGTCACCACGTCGGAAAAGGCGAGCACGCGGTCGATGTCGTGCTCGACGATCAGAACCGGGATGCGCTCGGCCGCCGCGACGATGAGCCGGCAGACCCGGTCCCGCTCCGCCGCGGCGAGGCCGGCGAGCGGCTCGTCGAGCAGAAGCACCTTCGGCCGCCCCGCGAGCGCGACGCCGAGGTCGACGAGGCGCTGGCCGCCATAGGAAAGTTCGCCCGCGCGGATCTCCTCGACGCCTTCGAGGCCGAGGAAACGGATGAGCTCGTCCGTGTCCCGCTCGATCTCGGCGTAGCTCGCCGCGTCGCGCCAGACGTCGAAGCGGCCGGGATGCTTGGCCTGCGCCGAGAGGCGGATGTTCTCGCGGATCGTCAGCCCTTCGAAGAGGCTGGTGATCTGGAAACTGCGGCCGAGCCCGGCATGGGCGATGCGGTCGGCCTCCAGCCCCGTCACGTCCCGCCCGTGGAGCCATACGGCGCCTTCGGCCGGGGCGTAGCGGCCGGAGACGATGTTGAAGAACGTGGTCTTGCCGGCGCCGTTCGGGCCGATCAGCGCGTGGATCCGGCCGGGCTCGACCGAGAGGCTCGCGCCCGAGACCGCCTTCACCCCGCCAAAGGAGATGGCGACACCCTCGGCCTGAAGCGCCGGCCCTTCGCCCGCCTCGGGGCGGAGGAATTCCGGCAGCGGCAGCCCTTCGTGGATCTTTCGCCGGCTCATCGCGGCGCTTTCCTCGGGGATCTGCCGCCAGCGCCGGCTCAGCCGCTCCCAGACGCCGATCAACCCGCCCGGCGAGAAGATCACGAAGCCGACAAAGATGAGGCCGAAATAGAGCAGCCAGTCCGAGGTCCAGATCGAGAAGACCTCTCGGAAGAGAATGTAGAAGACGACGCCGAGCGCCGGGCCGAGGATGTGCCCCCGCATCCCGCCGATCACCACCATCGCCAGAAGCTCCCCCGAAAGCTCGACCGAGGCGGCCTCGGCGGTGGCGATGTAGTGCTGGAAGGCGGAAAGCCCGCCGGCCAGCGCAGTCACCGACGACGATAGGACGAAGACGCCGAGCTTGTAGCGCTGCACGGCGAAGCCCTGGAACCCGGCGCGAAGCTGGTTCTCACGGATCGCCGCCAGCGCATGGCCAAAGGGCGAGCGAGAGACGCGGATCAGGAACCAGAGGAGCGCGAAGGCGACGAGCGCGACGAAGCCATAATAGGCGTTGTTGTCGGCGAGATCGATGGGGCCGAGCCCGCCCCGCTTGATTCCGCCGAGCCCATCCTCGCCGCCGGTCACCGCGGTCCAGCGGAAGGCGATGGAATAGGTCAGCGCCGAGAAGGCGAGCGTCATCAGCGCGAAATAGACCCCGCGCCGGCGGAGGATCAGCGCGCCGACGCCGAGCGAGAGCACCGCGACGAAGAGGACGCCGCAGAGGAGCGGCAGGAGGATCTGGTCCGGCAGAAGCTTCCGCTGCGCCTGAGCCGCGGCATAGGCGCCGATGCCGAACCAGGCGCCGTGCCCGAAGGAGACAAGGCCGGTCCGCCCCACCATCAGGTTCAGCCCGAGCGCTGCGATGGAGAGGATCACGATGATCGTCGCCGTGTTGACGGCGAGCCCCGCCGCAGTGGCGGCAAAGGGCAGGATGACAAGCCCGAGGGCCGCGATCGGAAGTGCGCCGCGGGTCTCGCTCGCTCCGCCGCTCATCGTTCGAACTTCTCGATGGGCTCGCCGAGAAGGCCGCGCGGGCGGATCATCAGGACGACGAACATCAGCACATACATCGAGGCCTCGCTGGCGGCCGGGGCGAAATGCACCGAGACGCCGCGGACGACGCCGACGAGAAGCGCCGCCAGCACCACGCCCCAGAAGCTGCCGAGCCCGCCGATGATGACCACGACGAAGGCGATGGTCAGGATCTCCGCCCCCATCGCCGGGTGAACCGTGGTGATCGGCGCGAAGAGCGCGCCGCCGAGCGCGGCGAGGCCGACGCCGAGCATGACGCAGGCGGTCATGTAGGGCTGGAGCCGGATGCCGAGCGCCGCCACCATGTCGGGCTGCTGGATGCCGGCGCGGACGACGCGGCCGAACGAGGTGCGGTTGAGGAGGAGCCATATCCCGCCGAGCACCACCGCCACCACCCCGAGCATCAGCAGCCGATAGCGCGAGAAGAGGAAGTCGCCGACGATCACCGGCCCGCGGAGCGCGGCCGGCAGGCTCGCCGGCAGGGGCGCCGCGCCCCAGATCATCCGGATCGCCTGCTCCGCCACCATGGCGAGGCCGAAGGTGACGAGAAGGCCGAGGATCGGGTCCTCCCGGTAGAAGCGGCGGAGCAGGAACCGCTCGAAGGCGATCCCGATCAGCGCCACCAGCACCGGCGAGACCGCCGCCGCCGCCCCGAAGCCCACATGGCGCCCGAGTTGGACCGAGACATAGGCGCCGAGCGCGTAGAAGGCGCCGTGCGCGAGGTTCACCACCCCGCCGACGCTGAAGATCAGCGACAGGCCGAGTGCGATCAGCAGGTAATACCCGCCGAGCACGAGGCCGTTCACGACCTGCTCGATGAGAAAGACGATCTGCATGGGGGGCCTTGGCGAGGGCCGGGCGCGGCGCGCCCGGCCGGTCTTCCGGTCAGATCTTGCAGGCGCCGGCTTCGGCGGGCGGATAGATCGCCTCGAGCGACTGGTCCGCGCCCGGCACCGCCGGCCCGAGGGCTAGCATGTCTTGCACGTCCGAATAGCTGCCCTCCGGCTTCACCGAGAAGGGATAGGCCTCCTGGATCAGCTGGTGGTCTTCCTTGCGGAAATAGGCGGGCCGGGCCTTCAGGATGTCGAACTCCGCCTCGGACTCGAAATACTCGATCATGCCGGGCGTCGCGGCGGAGCCGGTCTCGGCGATCGCCTTCGCCGCGATCTTCAGCGCGATGTATTCGATCCAGGCGTGGTTCTCCGGCGTCTTGCCGTATTTCGCCTTGAAGGCGCCGACGAAATCCTTCGAGCCCGCGGTCTCGATCGTGTCGAACCAGACCGTGGGCCAGGTGCCGGAGAGGTTGCCGACGCCCGCGGCCCAGGCGTCCGCCGTGTTGAGGTTGAAGCCCACCGTCGGATAGGGCAGCCCGAACTCTGCGTATTGCTTCACGAAGTTCGTCACCTGGTTGCCGGCGAGGTTGAGGCAGACGACATCCGGCTGCGCCTGCCGCGCCTTGAGGATGAAGGCGCTGAAATCGGTCACGTCGGTCGCGACCAGTTCATCTCCGATCAGCTCCGCCCCATTGGCGTCGAAGAAGGCCTTCGCCGCCTTCAGAAGGTCATGCCCGAAGACGTAGTCGGCCGTGAGGGTGAAGAAGCGCTTGCCCTCCACCATGCCGTCCCGCTTCAGCGCCGCGCCGACGGCGTTGACCATCACGGTGTTCGGGATGTCGGTGCAGAACATGTATTTCGAGCACCGCGCGCCGCGGAGGACATCGGAGCGCGGGCCGAGCGCCATGAAGAGCCTCTCGTTCCGCGTCGCCACCTCGGAGATGGCGAGGGCGGAGGCGGAGCTGATCTCGCCCATCAGGAAATCGACGCCATCCTGTTCGAGGAACCGCTGCGCCTTGGTCGCGGCCGTCTCGGGATTGATCGAGTCCTCCGAGCGGACCTCCAGCATCCGGCCGTTCACGCCGCCGGCGGCGTTGATCTCCTCCGCCGCCATCTGGATGCCGAGCACCGCCCATTCGCCAAGCGTGCCGAGAAAGCCGGTCATCGGCGTCAGGTGGCCGATGCGGATCGGGCCGCTTTCGGCGCGCACGAGCGCCGGCGCGAAGAGCGTCGTGGCTGCGGCGGCCCCGAGCTTGAGGGCCGACCGACGGTCGATCCCGCTCCGAAGCGGCGCGCGCTTGATGAAATCGGGCATTCCGGTTCCTCCGATCGCTGGCCGGCTCATGCGCGCGGGCCGGCTTCCCGGCTCTCCTCGGCGCGCGCTCGGCCCTGATGAACGATAGGCTTCGGCCGGGCGGGGGCGGAAATACGGTTTTCGGACATTGGGTATAAGCTGGACTTATGCCCCGGCGCCGCGCCAGATGCGGGCCATGGACATCCGTCAGCTTCGCTACTTCACCGCCATCGTCGACGCCGGGAGCCTCTCGCGCGCGTCGAAGCGGCTCCACATCGCGCAGCCCGCGCTCAGCCAGCAGCTCGCGAAGCTGGAGGACCAGGTCGGCAAGCCGCTCCTCCACCGCTCATCGAAAGGAGTCGAGCCGACCGAGAACGGGCTCGCGCTCTATCACCACGCCCGGCTCATCATCCGGCAGCTCGATCAGGCGCTCTCCATCGCGCGGAGCGAGAGCGCGGCGATGCAGGGCATGGTCTCGATCGGCCTGCCCGCGACCACGGTGGCGACGATCGGGCTCGAGATCGTGCGCCGGGTGCGGCGGAAATATCCGGGCGTCCTGCTCAACGTCGTCGAGGCGATGAGCGGGCATATCCAGCACATGGTCAGCCGCAACGAGCTCGACCTCGCGATCCTCTTCAATGGCGACGCGGTGGAAGATCTGACGGTTGAGCCGATCCTTGTCGAGGAGCTGTTCCTGATCGCGGCGGCGGACAGCCCCTTCGCGCCCGCGGGGCGGGAGACCGTGACGGTGCGGGAGGCGGCGGCGATGCCGCTGATCCTGCCGACCAGCGCGCACGGGCTCCGCAAGCGGATCGAGCTCGCCTTCGAGAGCCGGGCGCTGAAGGCCAACGTGGTGGCGGAGATCGACTCGCTCTCGCTCCTGATGGACTGCGTCGGCGAGAACATCGGCGTGACGATCAAGCCGGCCGGGGCGATCCTGATGGAGAAGGCGCGCGGCCGGCGTTGGCGCCGGCTCTCCTTCTCGGACGCGCAGCTTCGGCGCAGCAACTATCTCTATTCGCTGCCGCCGGAACGGCTCTCCCCCGCGGCGACTCTGGTGATCGAGGAATTGCGCGCCACGGTGCGCGATCTCGTCGCCGACCCGGCGATCTCGGGCTTCGAGCCGGCCCCGGCGATGGCGGAGGCCTTCGCCTAGCGCGGCGCGCCTAGCATCGCGGAAAGCTCCGCCGTGGCCTCGCGAAGCGCCGCCTCCTT
>CALFYQ010000016.1 GCA_937952085.1 uncultured Paracoccaceae bacterium
GGCCTCAGCCGCGCGGATCGCCGCCGCGCGGCCGGTCAGCGCCATGCCGGCACGCCGCTCAGTCCTTGACGAGCCGGAGATGGTCCCGCCGCCGCTTGGTCGGGGGCGTCGTCGGCGGGGTGGCCGGGTCGCCGCCGCCGGTCACCTCGCGGAGCGAAGGCTTCTGCTTCGGCGCCGCCTTCGGCGCGTTGCGACCGACGAAGCCCTTCGGCGCCTCGGCGAAGCCCGCGAGCGGCTCGGCGCGGGTCGCGGCCGGCGCGTCAGGCGTCGCCGCCGCGGCCGCGATCAGGCGGAGCCGGCGCGGCGCGGCGGAGATCAGCGGCGCGGCCTCGCCCGGCGCGGTCAGCACGTGGGCGGCGCCCATCAGCCGGTCGAGCCGGCCGAAATCGGACCGCAGCGGCAGGAGCGCGATCTCGATCCGCACCGGCGCCTCGCCCTCCGTTTCGGCCTCGGCCTCGACGGCGGCGACCGCGCCGAGGGTGAGGGCGCGTTCGGCGAGAGATGCGAAGCGCGCGCCATCCGCGCCGACGAAGAGCGCCGGGGCCGACATGCCGCGCAGCTCCATGCCGAACAGCTCCGAGAGCGCGCCTCCGGCGAGGCGGAAGCGAAGCTCCCCGCCGCCGAGCGACTCGAGGATGAAGACATGGGAGGCGAGCGTCCGCCCCAGGCTCTGCGCGGTGATCTCCGCGCGATAGGGAGCGGGCCGGCCGGCGCGGAGGCCGGTCCAGAACGCCATCAGAGCTTCGTTGCCCGAGTGCTTCAATTCGACACTGCTCATTGTCCCGCTCCGCCCCGTTACGGAACAGCCGTCGCTAAAATTACCCTCGCCGCGCCGCATGTCCACGCTCCTCTTTACAAGATTCCAACGGAACCCTTCGATTTCTCTCCGCGTTCTCGGGAACTTTTCCGCAAAATCCGTGCCAAACCGCGGGATAGGCTGCAAAAAGCGGCGAATGCGCGCGGGCTTGGCCTTCGGCGACGGCCGTCCTAGGCTCCGTGGCCTCGAAACGCCCGGGAGGGGGCATGCAGTCTATGACCGGATTCGCCGCGCTGGCCGCCGAGGCGGGCGGCCGGGCCTGGCGATGGGAGGCACGGAGCGTCAACGGCAGGGGGCTCGAGCTTCGGTTCCGGCTCGCGGAAGGCGTTGATTCGCTGGAGCCGGAGCTCCGCGCCGAGGCGGCGAAGCGGCTCGCCCGCGGCAATGTCACCTTTTCGCTCCGCCCCGATTCGGCCGGCGGCGGGGCCGGCGCCGCGGTCAACCCGGCGGCGCTGGAGGCCGCGCTCGCCGCAGTCGAAGCGGCGGAGGCGCGCGCCGACGCCGGCGGCCTCTCGCTCCGGCCTTCGAGCGCGGCGGAGCTTCTCGCGCTTCCGGGCGTGATGGAGACGGGGGCTGGCCCGGCCGACGTGGACGCCGCGCCGGCGCTGAAGGCGGGCTTCGGCCGGCTCGTCGCCGCCCTCGCCAAGGCTCGCGCCGAGGAAGGCGCCCGCCTCGCCGAGACCCTCGCCGGACATGTCTCCGAGATCGAGGCGCTCGCCGAGGCGGCGGCCGCCGCCTTCGCCGCGCAGCGCGAGGGCGCAGCGGACCGGCTTGCCGAGAAGGTCGCGCAGCTCCAGGCCGCCGGCGCCGAGACGCCGCCGGAGCGGCTGGCGCAGGAGCTCGCCCTTCTCGCCGTAAAGGCCGATGTGAGCGAGGAGCTGGACCGGCTCCGCGGCCATGTCGCCGCCGCCCGCGCGCTCCTGAAGGAGACGGCGCCGGTCGGCCGGAAGCTCGACTTCCTGACGCAGGAATTCAACCGGGAGGCGAACACGCTCTGCTCCAAGGCGGCGAGCGCGGCGCTGACGGCGATCGGCCTCGAGCTGAAGGTGGTGATCGACCGGATGCGCGAGCAGGCGGCGAACGTCGAATGACCGCCGATCTCCGCCGCCGCGGTCTTCTCTTCATCCTCTCCTCGCCTTCGGGGGCGGGAAAGTCGACCATCGCACGGCGGCTCCTTGCCGAGGACGGGCAGCTCGGCTTCTCGATCTCCGCCACCACGCGGCCGCCGCGGCCGGGCGAGAGCGACGGGGTGGAATACCATTTCCGCACGCTCGACGCCTTCGAGGCGATGGTCGCGCGGGGCGAGCTTCTGGAGCACGCGCTCGTCTTCGGCCACCGCTACGGCACGCCGCGCGCGCCGGTCGAGGCCGCCATCGCCGCCGGGCGCGACGTGATCTTCGACGTGGACTGGCAGGGCGCGCAGCAGATCGCCAATTCGCCGCTGGCGGATTCGGTCGCCTCCGTTTTCATCCTGCCGCCCTCCATCGCGGCGCTGGAGGCGCGGCTCCGCGCCCGCGGCCAGGACAGCGACGAGGTGATCGCCGGGCGGATGGAGCGCAGCCGCGACGAGATCAGCCACTGGGAAGCCTACGACTATGTCCTGGTGAACGAGGATCTCGACGCCTGCGCCGCCGAGGTCGCGGCGATCCTGAAGGCCGAGCGGCTGCGGCGCCGGCGCCGGCCTGGCCTCACCGACCATGTGCGGGCGCTCAACGACGAGTTCGAACGGAGGCGAGGATGACGGAGCTTTACGCGCTCGACGGCAAGGCGCCGGAGCTGCCGACCGACGGCGATTACTGGGTCGCGCCGGGGGCGGTGGTGGTCGGCAATGTCCGGCTCGGCGAGGGCGCCTCGATCTGGTTCGGCACGGTGCTTCGCGGCGACAACGAGTTGATCGACATCGGCCCCGGCTCCAACGTGCAGGACCTTTGCGTCTTCCACACCGATCCAGGCATGCCGCTGACCATCGGGGCCAACTGCACGATCGGCCACCGGGCGATCCTCCATGGCTGCACGATCGGCGACGGCAGCCTGATCGGCATGGGCGCGACCGTGCTCAACGGGGCGAAGATCGGCAAGGGCTGTCTCGTCGGCGCCAATGCGCTCGTGACCGAGGGAAAGGAATTCCCCGACGGCTCGCTGATCGTCGGCGCCCCGGCCAAGGCGGTGAAGGAACTGGACGAGGCGGCGCGGATGAAGCTCCTCGCTTCGGCCGCGCATTACCAGGCGAACGCCCGGCGCTTCCGGCAGGGGCTCGCCCCGGCCTGAAGCGCCGGCGCGTGGTCAGGCGGCGAGGCGCCTCCGCCGCCCGCCGAGGCCGCCGAGAAGGAGGTGCCCGCTCGCCGGGATCGGCGCCGGGTTGGTCACCACCGGCGCCGGCGTCGCCGCGAGCGCCCTGATGTAGATGAAGGCGCCGGCCGAGGAGGAAGGCGCGACGCGCGCCAGTTCCGCGCCCGTCAGCGGATCGAGCGTGACGAGGGCGTCCGCCGCGTCGCCCGTGGTCGCGAAAAGCGTTCCGCCGACGAAGGCGAGCGCCGAGATGCTGGTCGCCGTGGCTCCGAGCGTCGTCACCGTGTCGAGCGTGAAATCGTAGGAGAGCAGCGCATCCGCGAAGAGGTCGACCGTATGGGCGAAGCGCCGCCCGGCTATTCGTGGACCGTCGCCCCGGCTTGCGCTACGGGTTGTGATCGCAACTCGATTCGAAGCCGTGTCAAACGGCGTGGATCGCGGTAGCGTCAAGCAAGCCGGCGCAAAGCCGGATCTGGGAGGAGACACATGGATCGCCGTTCATTCCTGTCCGCCGCCGTCGGCGCGGGCGCCCTCCTCGCCGCCGGCCCGGCCGCGGCGGAGGAATACTATTTCCGTCTGCACCACCTGCTGGGGGCCAAGGCGCCGGCGCAGACCAAGATGCTGGAGCCCTGGGCGAAGCAGGTGGAGGCGAATTCCGGCGGCAAGGTGAAGATCGAGATCTTCCCGGCGATGTCGCTCGGCGGCCGGCCGCCCGAACTGATCCAGCAGGTGCGCGACGGCGTGGTGGACCTGATCTGGACGGTGAACGGCTACACGCCCGGCATCTTCCCGCGCACCGAGGTGATGGAGCTGCCGACCGTCTTCGTGAACGACCCGAAGGCGGCCAATCTCGCCCTCTACGACCTGTTCGAGAGCGACCTGAAGGAAGAGTACAAGGGCGTCGAGGTGATGTTCCTCCACGTCCATGCCGGCCAGGCGATCCACATGCGGGACACGCCGGTGCGCAGCCCGGCCGATCTCGCCGGCAAGAAGATGCGGATCCCGACCCGGACCGGCGCCTGGATCATCGAGGCGCTCGGCGCCGCGCCGGTGGCGATGCCGGTGCCGGAACTGCCGCAGGCGCTGCAGAAGGGCGTGGTCGATGGCGCCTTCATCCCGTGGGAGATCATCCCGCCGCTGAAGATCCAGGACCAGACCAGGTACCAGATCGAAGGCGCGAAGATGGAGCGCTTCGGCACCACCACCTTCCAGGTCTCGATGAACGGCGCGAAGTGGTCGAGCTTGCCGGACGACATCAAGAAGGCCTTCAAGGACGCGTCCGGGCCGGACTGGTGGGCCGAGGTCGGCGACATCTGGCGCGCCTCCGACGATTTCGGCATCGACCTCGCGGTCAAGGCCGGGAACGAGCACATCGTGCTGACCGAGGAGGAGACGCAGGCCTTCCGCGACGCGCTCCAGCCGGTCGTGAAGCGGTGGGTCGACGACGTGACCGGGCAGGGGATCGACGGGGCGGGCCTCGTCGAAAAGGCCCGCGCCCTCGTCGCTAGGCACGGGTCCTGAGTGGCCGAACCTGAACCGCGCCGCGCCGGGTTCTTCGGCGCGGCGGCCGCCCTCATCCGGGTCTGGGCGCTCCTCGGCGGGGCGCTCCTTCTCGTCGTGGTCGCGATCAACGTGGTCTCGGTGATCGGCGGCGTTGTCTGGGTTCCGTTCCCGGGCGATTTCGAGCTGACGGAGATGGGCGTGGCCGTCGCCGCCTTCGCCTTCCTGCCCTGGTGCCAGCTCACCGACGCCAACGTGACGGCGGACATCTTCACCGCGCGGGCGGGGCCGCGGGCGGTGGCGCTCCTCCGGTTCCTCGCGGCAATCGTCGCCTTCGTCTTCGCCGTGCTGATGCTCTGGCGGATGTGGGCCGGGATGTGGGACCAGAAGGAATACGGCTATACGACCGCGATCCTGCAGGCGCCGATCTGGTGGGCCTTCGCGCCAATCGTCGTCTCGCTGGGGCTCCTCATCGTCGCCGCCTTCATCACCCTCGTCGAAAGCGGGCGCGAAGCCGCGGGGCGCGCATGATCTCCGACCCCATCGCCCTCGGCCTCGGCGCGCTCGTCGTCCTTGTCGGGCTGATCGCGATCCGGATGCCGATCGCCTATTCGATGATCCTCGTCGGCGGCGTCGGCGCGGCCATCGTCAACGGCCCGGCCATCGTCCTCAGTCAGTTGAAGACGCTCGCCTACGGCCAGTTCTCGATCTATGACCTTTCGGTCGTGCCGATGTTCGTGCTGATGGGCGCGCTCGCCGGCAAGGCGGGGCTGTCGACCGCGCTCTTCCGCGCCGCGAACGCCTGGCTAGGCTGGGTGCGGGGCGGCACCGCGATGGCGGCGATCGCCGCCTGCGCCGGGTTCGGCGCGGTCTGCGGCTCTTCGCTCGCCACCGCCTCTGCGATGGGCCGGGTCGCCCTGCCGGAGCTCGCGCGCTATCGCTATTCCGGGGCGCTGGCGACCGGCTCGCTGGCGGCGGGCGGGGTGCTCGGCATCCTGATCCCGCCTTCGGTCGTCCTCGTCATCTACGCCATCATCGTCGAGGCCAACATCGTCTCGATGTTCGCGGCGGCGATGATCCCGGGCGCGCTGGCCGTCATCCTCTTCCTTCTCGTCATCGCCGTCTATGTCGCAGTGAACCCGGCGGCGGGGCCGAAGGGCGGCGCGGCCGATGCGGCCGAGTTCCGCGACGCGACGCTCGGCATGATCCCGGTCCTCGTCATCTTCGGTCTCGTGCTCGGCGGCATCTACGGCGGGCTCTACAACCCGACGCCGGCCGCGGCGATCGGCGTCGCGCTCGTCTGGGCCTATGGCGCGCTGAAGGGCGAGATCGGCTTTCGCGCCCTCGTCGAGAGCCTGAAGGAGACGGCCGGGACGACCGGCATGATCTACCTCATCCTCCTCGGCGCCGAGCTCATGAAGATCTTCATGTCGCGGATCGGGCTGCCGCAGGCTACCGCCGCATGGATCCTCGAAAGCGGGCTCTCGCCGATGACGGTGATGATCCTGCTTCTCTTCGCGCTGATCCTGCTCGGCTGCCTGATGGACAGCCTTTCGATGATCCTCCTGGTGATCCCGTTCTTCTGGCCGGTGCTGGTCGATCTCAACGGCGGGCTCTACCAGGGCGCGGAAGGCTCCGGCTTCGGCCTCTCGACCGAGGAGCTGAAGATCTGGTTCGGGATATTGGCGCTGATCGTGGTGGAGCTCGGGCTCATCACGCCGCCGGTCGGCATGAACGTCTTCGTCATCTCGGCGCTGGCGAAGGACGTGCCGATGATCGAGACCTTCAAGGGCGTCGCGCCGTTCTTCTTCGCGGAGCTGATCCGCGTCGCGCTGCTGGTCTCCGCGCCGGGGCTGACGCTCTGGCTCCCGCGTCTCCTCGCCGGATAGAAACCCGTCGCCAACGTGTGAGCGCAGAGAAGAGGGCGGCGCACGACCCTGGGAGGGCGCCCTGACGGTGGGGCGGGAGAGCTTTATCGTTCCGCTTCGAGCGACCGGCGAGCCCCTTGAACCGGTGGAGAGCGCCCGACCCCCGGGAGGGTCGGGCGCGGCCCGGGTTTGTCACCCGGGCCGACGATCGTGGTGGGCCGCGCTCCCCGCTCTGGCGAAGAACATATTTTTTATGGATTGAAATCAGAGTCTTGCGGCAGATTTCACCGTGAAACGCCGCTCAGGTTCCGAAGACGAAGGGCCAGGGGTCCTTCTCGTCCGCGAGGTTGACGGGGACGTGGACGAGGGTGGGAACGTCCCGCCCGAACCCGTCCGCCACCGCCGCCTCCAGCGCCGCCGCCCCCTCGACCCGCGCATAGCGCGCGCCATAGGCCTCGGCGAGTTTCGCGAAGTCCGGGTTGCCGAGTTCGGAGGCGTTCACCCGGCCGTCGAAGAGGCGCATCTGGTCCCGCTTCACGTTGCCGTAGGCGCCGTTGTCGAAGAGGATCACGACGAGGCCGATCTTCTCCTTCACCGCTGTCGCCAGTTCCGACGCGCCGTAGAGAAAGCCGCCGTCCCCGGTGATCGAGACCACCGGCGCGTCGCCCCGCCCGACCTTCGCGCCGAGCGCGGTCATGAAGCCGTAGCCGAGATTCCCCTGCGAGCCGGAGGAGAGATAGGTCCGCGGCGCATAGGCCTCCCAGGCGGAGAAGGCGGCGTAGCCGGCCTGGGTCAACTCGTCGACGAAGACGCCGTCCCGCGGCAGCGCGCGGCGGATCGCCTCGAGATGCGAGACATGCGGGGTGAGCGCCGCGAGCGCCTGGTGCGCCTCGGCCCGCGCCCGTTCGATCGGCGCGCGGTCCTTCGGAGGAAGCGCGCCATCGGCCTCGATCGCGGAGAGGATCGCCTTCGCCGCTTCGGCGCTGTCGGCCACGAGCCCGACATTGGGCTTCAGGCGCTCCATCTCCGCCGGGTCGATGTCGACGCGGACAAGGTGCGGCGGCGCCTCGGGCGCGGCGATGTAGGGCCGCATCCCCTTCCAGCGCATGTAGGGCATCTCGAGCCGGGTGCCGAAGGCGAGGAGAAGGTCCGTCTCGTCCCAGAGCCGCCGGGCCGCGGGGTTGGAGACATGGAGCGGATGGCCCGAGGGCGCGATGCCCCGACCGCCCCGATGCGAGGCGACCGGCGCGCCGAGCGCCTCGGCGAGGGCGAGGATCTCCGCCGCGGCATGGCGCGCGCCGGAGCCCACCATGATCATCGGCCGCTTCGCCTTCCGCGCCAGCGCAGCCGCTTCGGCGATGGCGCCCGCGTCGGGCGAAGGCGGCGCCTGCCGAGCCAGCGGCGCGAAGGGCTCATAGCTCCCCTGCTTCGCCAGATCGTCCCAGCACATCTCGATCAAAGCCGGGCCGGGGCGGCCCGAGGTCATCGCCCGGAACGCCTCGGCGACGATGCGCGGCGCGTCCTCCACCCGCTCGACCCGCGCGACGTATTTGCAGAACTGCCGCACCGCGCCCTGCTGGTCGGGGATCTCGTGGAGATGCCCGCGGCCCTTGCCGAGGAAGGCCGAGGGCACCTGCCCGGTGACGCAGAGCACCGGAGAATTGAGCGCCCAGGCGGTGCAGAGCGCGCCCATCGTGTTGAGCACGCCTGGCCCCGGCACCACCGAATAGACGCCAGGCCGCCCGGTCGCCTCGGCATAGCCGAGCGCCATGTAGGCGGTCGCCTGCTCGTGCCGGGCGCTGACGGTGCGGATCGCATCGCTGTGCTTCGCCAGCGCGTCGAAGACGGGATAGGTCTGCACGCCCGGAAGGCCGAAGACCGTGTCGACCCCGTGGTCGAGCAGGCCCTGGACGAGCGCGTCGCCGCCGTTGCCCTGCATCAGGTCGCCTCCCCGGCCATGACGCAGAGAAGCTCGAACATCACCGTCGCGCCGTTGAGGGCGGTGAGCCCGCCGACATCGAAGGGCGGCGAGACCTCCACCATGTCGGCGCCGACGATCTTCCGCCCCATCAGCATCCGGATCAACCCCTGCGCCTCCCGCATGGTGAGGCCGCCCGCCTCTGGCGTGCCGGTGCCGGGCGCGAAGGCCGGGTCGAGGCTGTCGATGTCGAAGGAGACGTAGATCGGTCCGTCGCCGACGAAGTCGAGCGCCTCCGCCATCGCGGCGCGCCAGCCCTTCTCCTCCACCTCCTCGACCAGCATGACGCGCATGCCGCTGTCATAGGAGAACTTCCACATGTCCTTGTTGTAGGTGGAGCCGCGGATGCCGATCTGCGCCACCCGCTTCGGGTCGAGCAGGCCCTCGTCCACTGCGATCTTGAAGGGCGCCCCGTGATGGAAGCGGGAGCCGCCGTAATCGTCGCCGGTATCGGCATGGGCGTCGATATGGATCATCCCGACCGGCCCGTCCGCCGCGATGGCGCGGAGGATCGGAAGGGAGACGGAATGGTCCCCGCCGCAGGAGAGCGGGCGGATGCCCGCCGCCTTCACGCGCCGGTAGAAGTCCTCGATCTCCCGGTGCGCGCCTTCAAGCTCATAGGGCTTGCGGATCCAGGCGTCGCCGATATCGGCTACCCTGGCGACGGTGAAGGGCGAGGCCCCGGTCGCCTGGTTGATGCCGCGGATGAGGGAAGACTGGTTCCTCACCTCGCGCGGGCCGTGCCGCGGGCCGGGTCGGTTCGTTACGCCGCCGTCATAGGGCACGCCGCAGACGCCGATATCGAGGCCGGAGCCCTCGAAATCCTCGACATAGGGGGCCCGGAAGAAGGTCGCGAGCCCGGTAAACCGGGGCCGCTGCCTGGGATCGGAGAAGTCCAGTGTTTCGCTCATGTCGCACCTCGCGCCGCGACCTTATCCGCCTCCGCCCCCGCCGCAAGCGCGCGCCGCTCCGGCCGGGGCAAGGATCGCGGCCGCGACGCGCGGCGCGTGACCGTCTGTGGCGCGGAAGGAGCGGCGCCACGCTTGGGAAAGGCCGGCCCCGCCGGCCGCCCCGCCCTATTCGGCCGGGGTCTTCTCCGCGGCGCCCGGGTTCCGGCCAAGCTCCGCGACCCGGCGGTCATAGTCCGGGTGCAGCGTGCCGCAGAGCCGGTCCCAGAAGGAGAAGAAGTTGGCGTAGTTGTGCCGGAAGTGCTCGTGGTGCTGGTCGTGGAAGGTCACGCAGACCATCGGCGAGGGAAAGCGCGTCGTCCGGTCGGCGAAATACTCGAAGCCGGAATGGCCGATCTGGCCGTTCACATGGTCCCAGAGCCGGTGCAGGACGAGGACCAGCGCCGGGATCGGCAGGATCACGGGCGCGACGAGGTAATAGGCCTGCATCGCGAAGGCGTCGACAAGGCTGTCGGAATAGTTCGACCAGACCGTCGGCGCGACCGAGCGGTGATGCCAGAGATGGTGGCGGTAAAGCGCCCGCGTGTGCATCAGCCGGTGGCCCCAGTAGAACCAAGCATCATAGAGCACGACCGAGACCGCGAACATGCCGACGAAACTCCAGATCGTCAGTTCGAGCGGCGGCCAGAGCGTCCAGCCCATCCATTGCAGCCAGAGCCCGCCGGCGAGGCAGCCGCAGGTGACGACCAGGGATTTCAGCGACTGGACGATCTCGATCCGCGCCCGGTCCTCGCCGCGGCGATGCGGCTGAAGGCGGCGTTCCGGGTTCCGCTCGTTGATCTTCACCAGAAGCCAGCCCAGCGCGAAGTAGAGCGCCGTCGTCGCCAGATAGACCGCCGCCCAGATGCCGAGGAGGACGCCGATCTCAGCCATCCGGCTACTCCGCCGGGGCCGGAGGCGGCGCCTCCGACCGGAGCTTCACCAGCCGGTCGTAGTCGGGATGCAGCGTGCCGAAGAGCCGGTCCCAGAGCGACGTGAAGTTGCCGTAGTTCCACGAGTAAAGCTCATGGTGCTGGTCGTGGTAGGTGGTGCAGACGAGCGGCGAGGGCGCGCGCGTCGAGCGGTCGGCGAAGAACTCGTAGCCGCAATGGCCGAACTGCCCGTTCACATGGTCGTAGAGACGGTGCAGCACGAAGGCGAGCGGCGGGATCGGCAGGAGAAGCGCCGCCCAGACCATCCAGGACTGGATCATCAGCGTCTCCACCGGCGACTGGCTGTCGGTCGACCAGACCGTCGGCGCGCGGGACTGGTGATGCCAGCGGTGGAACTTCACGAACCGCTTGGTATGGAGCAGCCGGTGCGCGAGGTAGTAGTAGAGGTCATAGCCGACGATCAGCAGCGCCGCGCCGAAGAGCACGCCGGCCCAACCCTTCATCGGCGACCAGAGCGTCAGCCCGTGCCGCGTCATCGCGATGGCGAGCGCCAGGCAGAGGCTGGTGACGGCGATGGAGCGGAGGCTCTCGCGGATCTCCGCCCCGGCCCGCGCCTCGCCGTCGCTGCCCGCCTGAATCTTCCGGTCGGGATGCCGGCGCGCCCAGGCGCGGATCGCGAAGCCGAGCCCGAAATAGAGCGCGGTCGTCGCCAGCCAGGCGGCCGCGGCGATCAGGCCGAAATCCTTCAGGAACTCCATCGCGCATCCTCGCGTCGTCGCAACGCAACATAGCGAGGCCCCGGCCCGGGCGCCACCCGCGGGCGAGTTGCGGCGGGCCGGCGCGACGATCCGCCCGGGGCGTCAGCCCGCGACGGTGGTGATGCGGGCGAGGGCGGCGAGCTTGGCCCTGGCGGCGCCGGAATCGATGCTTTCGGCGGCGCGGGCGGCGCCCTCCTTCAGATCCGCCGCCGCGCCGGCGACGACGAGCGCCGCGGCGGCGTTGAGCAGCACCGCGTCCCGATAGGCCCCGGTCTCGCCGGCGAGGAGCCGGCGGAGCGCGTGGGCGTTCTCCTTCGGCGAGCCGCCGACGATGGATTCGAACGGGCGCCGGCGGAGCCCCGCATCCTCCGGCGCGATCTCGGTTTCGGTCAGCGCGCCGCCGTCGAGCATGACCACCTTCGAGGGGAGCGCGATGGAAAGCTCGTCCGTCCCGTCGCCGCCATGGACGAGCCAGGCGCGCTCGGAGCCGAGTGCCGCCAGCGTCTCCGCCATCGGCCGGATCAGCGCCGGCGAAAAGGCGCCGGTGAGCTGCCGTTTCACCCCGGCGGGGTTGGTGAGCGGGCCAAGGATGTTGAAGATGGTGCGGGTGCCGAGTTCCGCCCGCGGCGGGCCGACGAAGCGCATCGCCGGGTGGTGCATCGGCGCCATCATGAAGCAGATGCCCGCCTCGGACAGCGCCCGCGCCGCCACCGGCGCCTCGACCATCACGGTCACGCCAAGCTCGGTCAGCGCGTCGGAGGCGCCCGAGCGGGAGGAGAGCGCGCGGTTGCCGTGCTTGGCCACCTTCACCCCCGCGCCGGCGACGACGAGCGCCGCGGCGGTGGAGATGTTGAGCGTGCCCTTGCCGTCGCCGCCGGTGCCGACGATGTCGATCGCGTCCTCGCCGCCCGGCACGCGGATGCAGCGGGCCCGCATCGCGGCGGCGGCGGCGGCGTATTCGTCCACCGTCTCGCCGCGGGTGCGGAGCGCCATCAGGAAGCCGCCGATCTGCGCCGGGGTCGCATCGCCGGCCATGATCGCGCCGAAGGCGGCCTCGGCCTCCTTGCGGCTGAGCGGCCCGTCGGAGGCCTTGCCGATCAGCGGCTTCAGAACGTCCGACATCAGGCCGGCGCCTTCAGCTTCACTTCCGCGAGGCGGAGGAAGTTGCCGAGAAGCCGCGCGCCATCCGGGCTGCGAATGCTCTCGGGGTGGAACTGCACGCCGTGGATCGGCCGCGCGCGGTGGCGGAGGCCCATGATCGTCCCGTCCGCCGTCTCGGCGGTGATTTCGAGGCAATCGGGTAGGCTCGCCCGCTCCACGACCAGAGAATGGTAGCGCGTCGCCGGCGTCGGGTCCGGCAGGGTCTCGAAGACGCCGAGGCCGCGATGGCGGATCTGGTCCACCTTGCCGTGCATGATCGCGCCGGCGCGGACGACCTCGCCGCCGAAGGCCTGGCCGATGGCCTGGTGACCAAGGCAGACGCCGAGGATCGGCAGTTCCTCCGGCGCGGCGCGGAGCAGATCGAGGCAGATCCCGGCCTTCTCCGGCGTCGCCGGGCCGGGGGAGATAACGATGGCCGCGGCCCCGAGGCCGAGCGCCTCCTCGACCGAAATCTCGTCGTTCCGGCGCACCAGCGCCTCCGCGCCGAGCTCGCCGAGTCGGTGGACGAGGTTCCAGGTGAAGCTGTCGTAGTTGTCGATGAGCAGGATCATGGGCGCCGCAGACCTCCGCGAAGCCCGTTTGCCCCGCGCCGAAGAACGGGCGTATAGATGCGACGGCGCGCCGCTTCGGGTCAAGCGAGGCTGGCGCGCTGGGCCACGAAGGCGGAGGACGAATGTCGGGGCGCGGCGCGTATTGGCTCGGCGCCTTGGTCGGGCTCATGTTTTCTGCGGGTCTCGCGGTGGCGCTTGCGCTGAGCGCCCCGCCGCCGCCCGCGCCCATCGTCGCCGATGCACCGGCGCCCGAACCCGTCATGCCGAAACCCGCGCCGCCGCCCGAGACGCCGCGCGCCGCCCCCGGCGCGCCCGCAGCCCCGACGGCGCCGGATTCGGTGGCCGCGGCCGCGCCGACCGGCGACGAGGCGGCGAAGGCGCCGGCCGCGCCGGCCGCCGCCGCGCCCGCCCGGCCGGATCCGCCCGCCGCCCCGGAGCCCGCGCCGACCGAGACGAAGGGCGGCGAGGCGG
>CALFYQ010000017.1 GCA_937952085.1 uncultured Paracoccaceae bacterium
AGAGGAACAGCGCCGCATCGACAATGTGCTGATCGAATTGGACGGCACCGAGAACAAGGCTCGCTTGGGCGCAAACGCCATCCTTGGCGTTTCGCTCGCCACTGCGAAGGCCGCCGCTGCCTCAACCGGCGCGCCGCTCTTCCGCTATATTGGGGGCGTGCAAGCGCGCGTGCTGCCAACGCCGATGATGAACATTGTCAATGGCGGCGCCCATGCCGACAACCCGATCGACATCCAGGAATTCATGATCATGCCGGTCTCGGCGCAGTCGATCCGGGATGCGGTGCGCATGGGCTCGGAAGTCTTCCACACCCTGAAGGGCGAGCTTTCGGCGGCCGGCCACGCCACCAATGTCGGCGACGAGGGCGGCTTCGCGCCGAACCTCGCCTCCACGACGGCGGCGCTCGACTTCATCATGAAGGCGATCGAGAAGGCCGGCTACCGCCCGGGAGAGGATATCTTCCTCGCCCTCGACGCCGCCTCGACCGAATTCTACCGGGGCGGCGCCTATCACCTCGAAGGCGAGGGCAAGGTGCTGAGCGCCGAAGAGATGGCCGGCTATTATTCTAACCTCATCGGCGCCTACCCGATCATCTCGATCGAGGACGGTCTCGCGGAGGACGACTGGGAGGGCTGGGCGCATCTTACCGCCGTGATCGGCGACCGCTGCCAGCTCGTCGGCGACGATCTCTTCGTCACCAATCCGAAGCGGCTCGCCTCCGGCATCGAGCAGGGCGTGGCGAACTCGATCCTCGTCAAGGTGAACCAGATCGGCTCCCTCTCGGAGACGCTGGAGGCGGTGGAGATGGCGCATCGCGCCGCCTACACCGCCGTGATGTCCCACCGCTCCGGCGAGACCGAGGACGCGACCATCGCCGACCTCGCCGTCGCCACCAATTGCGGGCAGATCAAGACCGGCTCTCTCGCCCGCTCCGATCGGCTCGCAAAGTATAACCAGCTCATCCGCATCGAGGAGGAGCTGGGGGACGCCGCGATCTACGCCGGAGCGCGGCTCCTGCGCGGCTGAGATGGCCGCCGCCGCGGGCGGAGACCCGCGCGCGCTCGCCTTCATCTTCGTGACCATCGCGATCAACGCGATGGGGATCGGCCTCGTTATGCCGGTCATGCCGACGCTGCTGATCGAGCTTACCGGCCAGGGCGGTCTCGGCGAGGCGGCGGCCTGGGGCGGCGTCGCCACCCTCGCCTTCGCCTCCATGCAGTTCCTCCTGAGCCCGACGCTCGGCAACCTCTCCGACGCCTACGGCCGCCGGCCGATCCTGCTCCTTTCGCTCCTCGTCATGGGGCTCGACTATCTCGTCATGGCGACGACCGGGCTCCTCTCGATCTTCATCCTCGCGCGTCTCGTCGCCGGCGCCGCCGCGGCGACCTTCGCGACCGCCAACGCCTACATCGCCGACGTCACCCCGCCCGCGAAACGCGCGGCGAATTTCGGGCTGGTCGGGGCCGGCTTCGGCCTCGGCTTCGTGCTCGGCCCGGCGCTCGGCGGGCTCCTCGCCGAATACGGCGCCCGCGCCCCGTTCTGGGCGGCGGCCGTCCTCGCCTTCGCCAACCTCGCCTTCGGTTTCCGCTTCCTGCCGGAATCGCTTACGGCGGAGCGCCGGCGCCCCTTCGCGCTCGCCCGCGCCAACCCGGTCGGCGCTGCGCTCACGATGCTGCGGCGGCCGGCCGTCTCCTGGCTCCTCGTCGCCTTCTTCGCCTACAACGTCTCACATTACGTCTGGCCGGTGATCTGGGCCTATTTCGCCACCGCCCGCTTCGGCTGGGGGCCTTCGGAGATCGGCGTCTCGCTCGCGGTGGTCGGCGTCAGCTTCATGATCGCCCAGGGCGTGCTGATCCGCCGGATCATCCCCTGGCTCGGCGCGGAGCGGACCGCCTTCATCGCCCTCGGGCTCGATGCGCTGACGCTTCTCTTCATGGCCTTCAACGACCGTGGCTGGGCGGTCTACGCCATGGCGCCGATCACCGCGCTTTCGGCCCTCGTCGCGCCCTCGATGCAGGGGATCATGACGAACCGGACGCCGTCGGACGCACAAGGCGAGCTTCAGGGCGCCGTCTCCGCGGTGACGGCGCTCGGCGTCGTCATCACGCCGATCCTGATGAGCCAGCTGTTCTACGCCTTCACCGCGCCCGAGGCGCCGCTCCACTTCCCGGGCGCGCCCTTCCTCGCGGCCTCCTGCATCTCGGCGCTGGCGCTCATCCCGCTCTGGGTCGGGCTGAACCGGCGCTGATCAGGTCTCGGCCCGCGCCTTCCGCCAAACGATATAGGCCGCGACGAAGGCGGTGAGGCCGGCGAAGGCGAAGACCGCCTCGCGCGGCACGCCGACGACGCCGATGAGGACGCCGGCGACGCCCGCCGAAGTCACCATGCAGAGGCTGTCGATCACGTTGGAGCAGGCGACGAAGCGTCCCTTCTCCCCTTCCGGCGCCTTCACCTGGTACTCGACGTTGAGCGGCGTCACGTAGAGCCCCGCGAACATCGCCATGAAGACGAGGGAGCCGAGCACTGGCCAGGCGTCCCCCCGCGAGAGGAACTCTCCGACGCCGAGAAGATCGGTCCGCCCTTCGAGCCCGGAGCCATAGGCCGAGACGGCGAGGTAGAAGAAGATCGCGCCGACGCCCATGCCCGCCGCGCCCCAGGGCGCCGTCATCAGCGTCACTTTCCCCTTCACGATCATCGAATAGAACACCGCGCCGAGCGCGACGCCGACCGAGAACGAGGTGAGAAGCACCAGCGCCACGTCCTCCGAGGCGAGGAGGTTGAACTTCGCAATCTGGAAGATGAGCGAAAGGAACGTCGCCCCGGCGAACCAGAACCAGCCTAGCGCCAGCATCGCGAACATCGCCGGCTTCTCGCTCTTGCAGGCGATGACGATGCGCACCATCGCCCGCGGCATCAGCCAGTCCACCTTCGGCTTCGGCCCCATCGGCGGCGCCGGCGGCGCATAGAAGCTCGCCCACCAGCCGATCACCGCGATCAGCACCACCGCGCCGGAGACGAGCATCACACCCGCATCGGTCAGAACCAGTTTCGCGCCGAAGATCTGCCCGAGCAGGATCGCGAGGAAGGTCGCGCCCTGGATCAGCCCGTTCGCGGCCGGCATCTCGTCCCGGTGCATGTATTGCGGCAGCACGCCGTACTTGATCGGCGCGAAGAAGGCCGACTGCGCGCCCATCAGGAACATCAGGATCAGGAGGATCGTCAGCGCCTGAGTGAGATAGGCGACGGCGGCGAGCGCCATCAGCACGATCTCGGCGAACTTCACCCATCGCATCATCTTCGCCTTGTCGACGCCGTCGGCGATCTGCCCGGCGGTCGGCGCGCAAAGCGCGAAGGGAAGGATGTAAAGCCCCGCCGCGCCCTGGACGAAGGTGTCCACCTGGCTGTCGGTGAGCTGGAGGCTGTCGGCGAGCCGGTAGGTCAGGAGCGCGACGAAGGCGTTCTTGAACGTCTGGTCGTTGAAGGCGCCGAGAAACTGCACCGAGAAGAGCGGCCAGAAGCGCCGCGTCTTGAAGAGCGCGAACTGGTTTCCGGCGGCCTCGCTATGGGCCGCGCCCGCAGCTTCGATGGTCATCGCGCCCCTCCCCGGCTGAGCGGACGATCATCGACACGAAGCGGCGGCCCGATCAAGGGTGCGCGGTCTCACGATGTGATCAAGCGCAGCGAAGGGCGGCGACGAGGGCCGCGAGCTCGGGCTGCCGGGCGGTTGCGGTCTTGGCGAAGGCGGCCTGAGCCGCGCCGAAGCGCCGCCGCGCCAACTTGGAGGCCAGCGCGGCGGCGCTACTCGTTGCCGGCCTTTCGCGCGTAGCGGTCCTCCGCCTTCGCCAGTTCCTCGGGCTCAGCGTGCTCGCGGATGAGGGCCATCGTCGCCTCCTCCACCTCGCGCTCGATCCGCGCCATGAACTCGTCCTTGCCGAGCCCCGGCATGATTGGCGGCAGATAGCGGATCGCCCCGGTGCGGCCGGGCTTCTTGCCCCATTCCCGCTTCGGCCAGATCGCGCCGAGCGACTGCGCCACGGGCACGACCGGGATCTGCGCGGCGTCGTAGATGTTGAAGACGCCGGTCTTGTAGCGGGCCTTGGCGCCGAGGGCCATCAACTCGCCCTCCGGATAGATCAGGATCGGCCGCCCCTGGGCCGCGACGCGCCGCGCGCCGTCGCGGATCATCTCGGTCAGGCCCTGCGGACCGCCCTCGACGGAGACCGCGATGAGGTCGAGCTTGCGGATGAGGGCGCCGAGAAAGGGAAGGTCCGCAAGCTCCTTCATGACCACCGCGCCGGCGTTGGAATGACGGCCGAAGATCACCGCCACGTCGAGCTCGGACTGATGCTTCGGGGCGATCACGTAGGGCGGCGGCGGCAGGTTCTCCTCGCCGCGGACCTCGATCTTCCCGCCGAGCCAGACCCGGACCCACCACTGCGTCCAGCGGCACCAGCCCGCGATCATCGCGCGCACCCGGTCGGCGCTGCGCCAGCGGCAGGCCAGCGCGATCCACATCGCCCAGACGAAGGTGACCGCATAGAAAACGAGATTGAAGATCGCGACCTGGATCGTCGTCACGCCGCCCCCTTCCGCCAGGCGTCGAGCCGCCTGCGCGCCTCCGCCTCGTCATTCCGCATCGCCGCGATCAGGGCGGGAAGCCCGTCGAATTTCAGCTCCGGCCGCTGGAACGAGACGAGCCCGACCGAGACCCGCGCGCCGTAGAGATCGCCCGAGAAGTCGAAGAGATAGGTTTCGAGATTGGGCCGGTTCTCGCCGAACATCGGCCGCACGCCGAGCGAAGCGACGCCGTCATAGCGGCCCTTGTGCGGCCCGTCCTTCACTTCGACCTCGACGGCGTATACGCCGAGCCGGGGCGGCATCAGCCCCTCCATCGACATGTTGATGGTGGGAAAGCCGAGTTCCCGGCCCCGCTTCGCGCCATGCTCCACCACGCCCTCAACCCGGTGGAGATGGCCGAGCATCCGCGCCGCCTCCTCAACCCGTCCGGCCGCCAGCGCGGCGCGGATCGCGGTGGAGGAAACCTCGCCGCCGGCGCCGCCGAGAAGCTTCGCGACGGTGACGCCGAAGCCGAGCCGTTTTCCGGTCTCGACGAGAAACGTCGCATCCCCTGCCCGCTTCGCGCCGAAGCGGAAATCCGCGCCGACGACGACATGGGAAAGCCCGAGCGCGCCGGCCAGCACGTCGGCGCAGAAGGCCTCGGCCGAAAGCCCCGCGAGGTCGCGGTCGAACCGGAGCACGAAAAGCCGCTCGACGCCGATCTCCCGCAGCCGGTCGGCCCGCGCGCCGAGCCGCATCAGCCGGAAGGGCGGCGCGTCGGGCTGGAAGACCTCGCGCGGATGCGGCTCGAAGGTGACGACGCCGAGCGGGCCGTGGCCGCGCGCAAAGTCGATCACCGAGCGGTGGCCGAGATGCACCCCGTCGAAATTGCCGATCGCCGCGGAGGCGCCGCGGTCCTCCGGGCGAACCGCCTCGAGACCCTCGATGATTCGCATTGGCCCCCGTCTCGCCGCGCCGCGGCGCGGGGCCGCGTCAGTCGAACTTCGCCGAAGGAGCGAGCACGAGCGCCTCGCCCTTCAGCACGACCGTATCGCCCACGGCGCAACTGCATTCAAGCGCGACCCGCCGGCGGGAATAGTCGATGGAGGCGACCGTCACCTTCGCGACGACGAGATCGCCCGGCCGGACCGGTGCCAGAAACGCGAGCGACTGCTTCAGATAAATCGCGCCATGGCCCGGAAGCTGCTCGCCGATCACCGCCGAGATCAGCCCCGCGGTGAGCATCCCGTGCGCGATGCGGCCGCCGAAGATCGTGTCGCGGGCGTAGTCGTCATCGAAATGGACCGGGTTCCGGTCGGTGGAGATGCGGCCGAAAAGCTCGATGTCGCTGTCGTCGATCACCTTCGAGAGCCGGCGCGTCATGCCGACCTCGATGTCCTCGATGCAGATCGTGCCGCGGCGGATCTCGTCGCTTCCGTTCGAATCGTACATCGCCCGCTCCTCTTCGCAGATGCGAGATAGCGCCCGATTGCGGCGAGATCAAGATCGAAGAGTAACTTTCTTACGGAAAGATGGTTATCGTCGAAAGATCGTTGCGCGCCTATTTCAGATGCCCGATCGCCCATCGGGGCACCTGCCGCGCTTCGGCGAGCCGCGCCTCCAGCCGCTCGGGAACCGGCGCGCCGTCCGGCGCGAGGAGTTCCGCCGCATCGAGCCCGCCCGCGACATAGAGGCAGTCAAGCCCCTCCCCCGCCGCGCCGGCGACATCGGTGCGAAGCCCGTCGCCAAGGCAGAGGATGCGCTCGTCGGGGACGACGCGGCCGGACGTGCGGGTCAGAACGTCCCGCGCGTAATCGTAGATCTGCGGGTGCGGCTTGCCGTATTCCATCACTTCGCCGCCAAGCTCGCGATAGCGCTGCGCGAGCGCGCCGGCGCACCAGGCGCGGCGGCCGCCATAGTCGACCACGAGGTCGGGGTTGGCGCAGAGCATCCGCAGCCGGCGGAGATGGGCCTCGACCAGAAGGTTCTCGTAGTCGGCCGGCGTCTCTTTCACGTCGTCCCTGAGGCCGGTGACGACGAGGCTTTCCGCGTCCTCCAGCGCCACCCGCTCGGCCGAGACGCCTTCGAACATCGCCTCGTCCTTCGGAAAGGCGCCGACATGGTGGACCTTAGCGCCCCAGTCGCCCCGCCGGAGCGCCTCGCGCGCTGCGCCGCCGGACGAGGCGATGGCGTCGTAGCTGTCGGCCGGGCCGCCGATCGCCTCGATCTGCGCGCGCACCGAATCCTCGGGCCGCGGCGCGTTGGTGAGGAGGATCACCGCCCCGCCCCTCGCGCGGAACGCCCGGAGCGCGGCCACCGCGCCGGGGAGCGGGCGCACCCCGTCATGATAGCAGCCCCAGACGTCGCAGAAGAGCGCGTCGTAGCGGTCGGAGATGGCGGCGAGGGAAGCGATGATCTCGGTCATCCCGCGTCTATCCGGCAGGCGCGCGGAAAGCGCAATCCGACGGCCGCGGGGGCTTGACGCCCGGGATCGGGTTTTCTATCTCCGCGGCGTTGTTAGCACTCGGGGGAGGCGAGTGCTAACAGACGATCCCCCTCCCAACGAACAGAAACCAGGAGCGACTGACATGGCGTTCACTCCCCTGCACGACCGCGTGCTGGTCCGCCGCATCGAGAGCGAGTCGAAGACCTCCGGCGGCCTTATCATCCCGGACAGCGCCAAGGAGAAGCCCCAGGAGGGCGAGGTCATCGCCGTCGGCGAGGGCGCGCGGAAGGATTCCGGCGAGTTGATCCCGATGGCGGTGAAGTCCGGCGACCGGATCCTCTTCGGCAAGTGGTCGGGCACCGAGGTGAAGCTCGACGGCGAGGATCTCATCATCATGAAAGAGAGCGACATCCTCGGGATCATCACCGCCGCGAAGGCCGCGAAGGCCGCCTGAGGCGCTGCGCGGCTTTCCCCCTGAGAATTCGAAAGGAACAACAGCATGGCTGCCAAGGACGTTAAGTTCAGCTCGGACGCCCGTGACCGGATGCTCAAGGGCGTCAACATCCTCGCCAACGCGGTGAAGGTGACGCTCGGCCCGAAGGGCCGCAATGTCGTGATCGACAAGAGCTTCGGCGCCCCCCGGATCACCAAGGACGGCGTCACCGTCGCCAAGGAGATCGAGCTTTCCGACAAGTTCGAGAACATGGGCGCCCAGATGGTCCGCGAAGTCGCTTCGCGCACCAATGACGAGGCCGGCGACGGCACCACCACCGCCACCGTTCTCGCCCAGGCGATCGTCGTCGAGGGCATGAAGTCGGTCGCCGCCGGCATCAACCCGATGGACCTGAAGCGCGGCATCGACCTCGCCGTCGCGAAGGTCGTCTCCGAGATCAAGGCGATGTCCCGCCCGGTGCAGGACAGCGACGAGGTCGCGCAGGTCGGCACCATCTCCGCCAACGGCGAGAAGGAGATCGGCCGTCAGATCGCCGACGCGATGCAGAAGGTCGGCAACGAGGGCGTGATCACCGTCGAGGAGAACAAGGGCCTCGAGACCGAGACTGAAGTCGTCGAGGGCATGCAGTTCGATCGCGGCTACCTCTCGCCCTACTTCGTCACCAACGCCGACAAGATGACGACCGAGCTCGAGGACGTGCTGATCCTTCTCCACGAGAAGAAGCTCTCCTCGCTGCAGCCGATGGTTCCGCTGCTCGAGTCGGTGATCCAGTCCGGCAAGCCGCTCCTCATCATCGCCGAGGACGTCGAGGGCGAGGCGCTCGCCACGCTCGTCGTCAACAAGCTGCGCGGCGGCCTGAAGATCGCGGCCGTGAAGGCCCCGGGCTTCGGCGACCGGCGCAAGGCCATGCTGCAGGACATCGCGATCCTGACCGGCGGCCAGGTGATCTCGGAAGAGCTCGGCATGAAGCTCGAGAACGTCACCGTCGACATGCTCGGCAAGGCCCGCAAGGTCTCCATCACCAAGGACAACACCACGGTGATCGACGGTTCGGGCGAGAAGGCCGAGATCGACGCGCGCGTCACCCAGATCCGCGCGCAGATCGAGGAGACCACCTCCGATTACGACCGTGAGAAGCTCCAGGAGCGTCTCGCGAAGCTGGCGGGCGGCGTCGCGGTGATCCGCGTCGGCGGCTCGACCGAGGTCGAGGTGAAGGAGCGCAAGGACCGCGTCGACGACGCGCTCAACGCCACCCGCGCCGCGGTGCAGGAGGGTGTGGTTCCCGGCGGCGGCGTCGCCCTGGTGCACGCCGGCAAGGCGCTCGCCGGCATGGAAGGCGAGAACGCCGACCAGGCCGCGGGCATCAAGATCGTCGCCCGCGCCATCCAGGCCCCGCTGCGCCAGATCGCCGAGAACGCCGGCGTCGACGGCGCCGTGGTCGCCGGCAAGGTGCTCGAGGCCAAGGAGAAGACCTTCGGCTTCAACGCGCAGACCGAAGAGTATGGCGACATGCTCAAGTTCGGCGTGATCGACCCGGCCAAGGTGGTGCGCCACGCGCTCGAGGATGCGGCCTCCGTGGCCTCCCTCCTCATCACCACCGAGGCGATGGTCGCCGACAAGCCGGAGCCGAAGGGCTCCGCGCCGGCGATGCCCGACATGGGCGGCATG
>CALFYQ010000018.1 GCA_937952085.1 uncultured Paracoccaceae bacterium
GAAACGCCGAAGCTCTACATGAAGGAGAATTTCGGCGGCGCGATGAACGACGCGCCGGACGTCGTCGTCGGCACCACCAACGCCTCGCTGATCGGCTATGTCGCCGATGGCGTGAACGGGCTGAAGGTGCTCCAGCTCACCTCGCCGGACAGCCAGCCGAACTTCTACGGCTTCGACCCCGATCCGAAGCCGGAACTGATCGCCTGGTACAAGACCCGCGGCGCCGCCCGGGCCCTCTCTGGCGGCCTGAAGCGGGACCGGGCGGTGGACGAGAACGGCAACCAGATCTCGGTCTTCGGCCGGATCGGCTCCCGCCCCTTCAACGAGGAGGAGCAGCGCCGCTTCTACCAGCATGACGGCGTGCTCTACCGGGTGACCGACGAGGTCCGGAAGCAGGACTTCCGCCGCTGACGCGGAAGGGCCCCGGCCCTCCGAAGAGAGCAAGAATGCAGAACGCCCGGCCGCGAGGCCGGGCGTTCTCGTCTCCAGACGAGCGGCTCGGGCGGCGCGCCGCCCGCCCCTTCGCCTCAGCGCGGATCGATCGGCCGGCCGAAGCCCTCCGTCACGCTCTCGATCGCCTTGGCGACGGCGAGGATGCCCGCCTCGTCCCGGTTCCGGCCGATCACCTGGATGCCCATCGGCGCGCCGGTCGAGGTGAAGCCGACCGGAACGGAGACGGCCGGCAGGCCCAGCGTCGTCGCCAGGAAGGCGAATTTCAGCCAGTCCATGTAATGCGGAGTCGGCACGCCATCGACCTCGGTCGGGTATTCGACCTCGGAGGGCAGCGGCGCGAGGCCGACGACAGGGCAGCAGAGCGCGTCGAAGCCCCGCATCCGCCGCTCCATCTCGAGGAAAAGCGCGGAACGCGCCCGCTCGGCCGAAATCAGCTGCTCGACCGTGGTGGAGAGGCCGAACTCGATGTTCTCCTTCAGCGTCCGCTTGAAGTGCTTCCGCACCGCCTCGGGAAGTTGCGCCGGCCCTGCCGCCATCATGAAGCCGCGGAGCGCCAGATTGGCCTCGGCCAGCCCCTCGGTCGGCGGGTCCTGCTCCGCCACCGTGGTCCCGAGCCCTTCGAGCCGCCGCATCGCGCCGCGGAGAAGCTCCCGCACCTCCTTCGTCACCGGCGCGAAGCCGCCCCAATCCTCCGAGAAGGCGACGCGCTTCGGCGCCTCCGCCTTCCGCACGCGGGAGAGAAAGCTCTCCGCCGGCGCGTCGAAGGTCAGCGGCTGCTTCGCGTTCGTCCCGGTCATCGCGTCGAGGAAGAGCGCGCAATCCTCCACCGTCCGGGCCATCGGCCCCTGAACGCCGAACGTGCCGAAGGCGTTGTCCCGCCCGCCGCCGCTCGCCCGGCCCGGCGAGGGCCGCATCCCGACCACGCCGCAATAGGCGGCCGGCGTGCGGCAGCTCCCGCCGGCGTCCGAGCCGTTGGCCAGCCAGACCTCGCCCGTCATCAGCGCCGCCGCCGCGCCGCCGGAGGAGCCGGCGGGGTTCAGCTTCACGTTCCAGGGGTTCCTCGTCCGCCCGAACACCTCGTTGAAGGTGTTGGCGCCCGCGCCCATCTCCGGCGTGTTGGTCTTGCCGATGACGAGGCCGCCGCGCGCCTCCAGCGTCTCCACCATCGGGTCGCTCGCATCCGGCACGAAATCGGCGAGCCCCTTCGTCCCCCAGGTGGAGCGAACGCCCGCAACCGGCGTGAGATCCTTGATCGCGATCGGCAGCCCGGCGAGCCAGACCGCCTCGTCGCCCCGCTTCAGCGCCTTGGCGGCGGCGCGGGCCCGATCGGGGCAGGTGGTCGGGGTGGCGTTCACCATCGGCTCCACCTGCTCGATCCGCGCCATCGCGGCGTCGATCATCTCGAGCGGCGAAACCTCGCCCTTCTCCAGCAGGTCCACCGCCTCGACCGCCGTCAGGCGGCAAAGCTCCGGCCCGGTATAGTCTTGCGTCATGCGCAGCCCTCCCATGTGCGGCGGACGATGGCGCAGCCGGCGCCGCGCCGCTAGTCTTTACGCGAACGTCAGTAAGGGCTGCCACATGCCGGCGGAACATCTCGCGCCCCCGGCGCCGCTTCCCCCGGCGCGGGTCGAGAACATCGCCGCCGGCACGATCTGGATGCTGGCGTCGGGCCTTCTCTTCGTGGCGATGACCGGCGTGATCCGCCATATCGGCGCGACGTTGCCGCCGGCCGAGGCGGCCTTCATCCGCTACATCTTCGCGCTCGTCTTCGTCTCGCCGGCGCTCCTCAGCCTCGTCCGGCGGCCGCCGGCGCGGCGGATCTGGGCGCTTTACGGCGTCCGCGGCCTCGTCCACGGGCTCGGCGTGATCCTCTGGTTCTACGCGATGGCGCGGATCCCGATCGCCGAGGTGACGGCGCTCGGCTACGCCGCGCCGCTCTTCATCACCATCCTCGCCGCCATCTTCCTCGGCGAGCGGATCCGGCTTCGCCGCATCCTCGCGCTCCTCGTCGGGCTGCTCGGCGTCATGATCATCCTGCGGCCCGGCGTGCAGGAAATCGGGCCCGGCCAGATCGCGCAGCTCGTCACCACGCCGCTCTTCGCCGCCTCCTTCATCATCGCCAAGCTCCTGACCAACGAGCAGGGATCGGGGGAAATCGTCGCCATGCTGGCGCTCGGCTGTACGATCACGCTCCTGCCCTTCGCGCTGGCGGACTGGACCGACCCGACGCTGGAGCAGGTGCTCTGGCTCGGCCTCGTCGCGCTCTTCGCGACGGCCGGCCACTATGCGCAGACGCAAGCCTATCGCTTTGCGCCGATCACCGTCACCCAGCCGGTGCAGTTCCTTCAGATCGTTTGGGCGACGTTGCTCGGCGTCCTGATCTTCGCCGAGCCGATCGACGCCTTCGTGGTGATCGGCGCCGGGGTTATCGTGGCCTCGGCCTGGTATATCGCGCGGCGAGAGATGCAGCTCCGGCGGGCGGAGCAGGCAGATGAACGGGCGAGGGCGGCGGCATGACGCGGAAACGGATCACCCAGGGCTCTCCCTTCGAGGCGGAATTCGCCTATTCCCGCGCCGTGGCGGAGGGCGATTGGGTCTTCGTCGCCGGTACGACCGGCTACGATTATGCGACGATGACAATCTCCCCCGACCCGGCGGAACAGGCGCGGCAATGCTTTCGAAACATCGCCGCTGCGCTCGCAGAGGCGGGCGCGTCGCTGTCGGATGTGGTGCGGGTGAAGTACATCCTGCCGAACGGCTCGGATTTCGCCGCCTGCGCGCCGGCGATCCGCGAGGCCTTTTCCGAGGCCCGTCCCGCCGCCACGATGTTTGTCGCCGGGCTCCTCGACCCGGCGATGAAGATCGAGATCGAGGTCACCGCAAAACGTCAGGGCTGAGCCCGGTTTCGCTTGCGCGAATCAAAATTCGCCACCAGAGTGAGAACATATAGCGAACATTGGAGGTCAGCCGATGGACGCCTTTCTGAAGGAAATTGCCGACGATCTGGTTAAGGGCCGCCGCGAGGGGCGGATGAAGGAGGGGCTGAGGCGGCTTTATGCGCCCGACGCCGTCTTCATCGAGGCGTTCCCGGAGGGCGGCGTCTCCCGCAAGGCGCTCGGCCTCGCCGCGATCGAGGCGCGGCTGCTCTGGCTGGAAGCCCATTTCGAGACGGAGGAAGCGGCGGTGGACGGCCCCTTCCTGCACTGGCCGGACCGGTTCGCGGTGAACTTCGCGTTCCGGCGTCGGTCGGATCAGGGGGCGCAGGAGCGGGCGACGCGATCGGTCGCCTTTTACACCGTCTCGGACCATCGGATCGTTCGGGAGGAACTCTACTCCACGAACCACTGAACCGCCGCGCCGCCCCCCTCAGAGCGGCGCGGCGCTCCTCCCGCGCCGTCGGATCCGGCGGGGAC
>CALFYQ010000019.1 GCA_937952085.1 uncultured Paracoccaceae bacterium
GCAGCGCAAGCCTGTTATCGCCTGCGATGATGCGGTCCATCAGGTCGAGCACGCGGGAGCGGTCAGCAAGGCCGAGCATGTCGCGGACCTGGTCGGCGGAGACTTCGCCATCCTTGCCGCCGCCCTGCACGATCGCCTGGTCGAGGATGGAGAGGCCGTCACGCGCTGAACCTTCGGCGGCGCGCGCGATCAGGGCGATGGCTTCAGCCGAGACCTTCGCGCCTTCCTTCGCACAGATGTTGGCGAGGTGTTGGCTGAGCTGTTCGGTCGAAAAGCGCTGCAGGTTGAAACGCTGGCAGCGAGACAGGACAGTGACGGGAACCTTCCTGATCTCGGTCGTCGCGAAGATGAACTTCACATGCGGCGGCGGCTCTTCCAGCGTCTTGAGCAGCGCGTTGAACGCGCTCACCGAGAGCATGTGGACCTCGTCGATGACGTAGACCTTGTAGCGCGCCGAGGTGGCCCGGTAGCGGACCCCCTCGATCAGCTCGCGGATGTCGCCGACGCCGGTGCGGGAGGCGGCGTCCATCTCCAGCACGTCGACATGGCGGCCCTCGGCGATCTGCCGGCAGGGCTCGCAGAGGCCGCAGGGCTCCGTCGTCGGGCCGCCGTTCCCGTCCGGGCCGATGCAGTTGAGCCCCTTGGCGACGATCCGGGCGGTGGTCGTCTTGCCGACGCCGCGGACCCCGGTGAGCATGAAGGCGTGGTGGATCCGGCCCTTCTCGAAGGCCGCCTTGAGGACGCGGACCATCGCGTCCTGGCCGATCAGGTCGGCGAAGGTCTGCGGCCGCCACCGCCGGGCGAGCGCCTGATAGGGCGCGGCGCCGCCGCCTTCCTCCTCCGCCATCGACTCCCCGCTTTCGGCCTCTTCCGGAGGGTAGGTTGCGGGCCGGGCGGCCGCAAGGCGCGCGCTCCTCCCGGCAACGGCGCGCCATCCCGCCTATCCTCCGGGGCGAAGCCGAACCGAAGGAGCGCGCCGATGGAGATCCGCCTTTCAGAAGGCCCGTTCGCCCGCCTCGCCGCGCTATTCGGCCTCCTCCGCGCGCCGGCGCGGCCGCCGAAGGCGAAGCCGGCCCTCGCCGTCGTCGCGAAACCGGCCCCGGCGCCTGCCGCGAAAACGCCCCCTGCGCCGAAGCTCGCCCCGGTTCCCGCCCCGCCGCCGCCCGGCCCGGTCTCGAGCGCGACCGACTTCGCCGCGCTCGAGCCCGAATACCGCGCCTTCTGGGCGGCGGCGACGCTCCGGCCCGAGCGGCGGGCGGAGGCGGAGCGGCTGGCGCGGGCGCTCCTCGCGCAGCGGGCGCGCTACGAGGCGGCCGCCGCGCCGGTCGGCGCGCCCTGGTGGTTCGTGGCGGCGATCCACCTTCTCGAAGCCGGGATGAGTTTCCGCTCGCACCTCCACAATGGCGACCCGCTCTCGGCGCGCACCGTCCATGTTCCGGCCGGCCGCCCCGTCGCCGGCGCCCCGCCCTTCACCTGGGAGGAGAGCGCGGCGGACGCGCTGGCGGTGCAGGGGATCGGCCGTGAGACCGCCTGGTCGATCCCCCGCGCGCTCTGGCGCTGGGAGACGTGGAACGGCTTCGGCTATCGCCGCCGCGGCGTGCCGACGCCTTATCTCTGGAGCTTCACCGACCGCTACTCTCGCGGCAAATACGTCGCCGACGGGCGGTTCGACCCCGCAGCCGTATCCGCCCAGTGCGGCGCGGCGGCGGTCCTGAAACTTCTGGAAAACTGGAATGTGCTCGACGACGCGGCGCGGCTCGCCCCGGCCCACCCGTTCCAGGCCTTCTTCGACGCGCATCTTGCGGGCGTGCGGCACTTCACCTGGAAGGAGCTGCTCCACAAGGGCGGCTCCCCGCTCGCGGCCGAGTTGAACGAGGACCCGCCGGCGGCGCTCTGGCCGAATGTTGCGCCGCTGGTCCGCCTGCTCGACCGGTTCCGCGAGACGATCGGCGCGCCGGTGCGACTCCTCTCGGTCTATCGCGCGCCGGCCTACAACGCCCGGCTGAAGGGCGCCTCGGAGAAGAGCCAGCACCTCGCTTTCCGCGCCGCCGACCTTGTCGTTCTCGGCCCTGATTCCGGCCGCCCGGCCGACTGGGCGCGCCTGCTCCGCACGCTCCGCGGCGCCAACAGGGAATGGGAAGGCGGGATCGGCCTTTACGACACCTTCGTCCATGTCGACGTGCGCGGCCACCGCACCGATTGGGACTATCGGAGCTAGATCGCCAGCCCTTCGGCCAGCGCCCGGTGGCGGCGGAGCGCGGCGTCAAGATCGAAGGTCGCGATCCGCCCCTCCTTCACCACGGCGCGGCCCTCGACCCAGACCTCCCGCGCCCGGATCGGCGCGCAGAGGACGAGGGCCGCCACCGGGTCCCATGCCCCGGAGGTCTCCACCCCGAGGGCGGGCCAGACGACGAAATCGGCCCGCTTGCCGGGGGCGAGGGCGCCGAGATCGCTCCGCCCCAACACCGCCGCCCCGCCGGCGGTAGCGAGGCGGAGCGCCTGCCGCGTCGTCAGCGCCTCGGCCCCGTTGGCGACGCGCTGGAGCAGCATCGCCATGCGCGCTTCGGCGAGAAGATCGCCGGAATCGTTAGAAGCTGAACCATCAGCCCCGAGCCCCACCTTCACCCCGGCGTCCAGCATGGCGCGAACCGGGGCGATCCCGCTGCCGAGCCGGCAGTTCGAGCAGGGGCAATGGGCGACGCCGGTGCCGGTCCGGGCGAAGAGCGCGGTCTCGCCCGGGTCGAGCTTCACGCAATGGGCGTGCCAGACATCGTCGCCGGTCCAGCCGAGCTCCTCGGCGTACTGGCCGGGCCGGCAGCCGAACTTCGCCAGCGAATAGGCGATGTCCTCGTCGTTCTCGGCGAGATGGGTGTGGAGCCTCACCCCCTTGTCGCGGGCGAGGAGCGCCGAATCCCGCATCAGTTCCCGGCTCACCGAGAAGGGCGAGCAGGGCGCGAGGCCGACGCGGACCATCGCGCCCGGGCGCGGATCGTGGAAGGCGTCGACCACGCGGATGCTGTCCTCGAGGATCGCCGCCTCTTTCTCGACGAGGCTGTCGGGCGGCAGGCCCCCCGCGCTCTCGCCGATCGACATCGAGCCGCGGGTGGCGTGGAGCCTGAGGCCGATCTCCGCCGCCGCCTCGATCTCGTCGTCGAGCCGGGCGCCGTTCGGGAAGACATAGCAATGATCGGCGACCGTGGTTGCGCCGGAAAGCGCCAGTTCGGCGAGGCCGACCAGCGCCGAGACGCGGATATGCTCGGGACCCATCTTCGCCCAGAGCGGGTAATGCGCCCGGAGCCAGCCGAAGAGCGGCGCGTCCACCCCGGCCGGCACGGCGCGGGTGAGGCTCTGGAAGAGGTGGTGGTGGGTGTTGACGAGGCCGGGGGTGACGACCCCGCCCTTCGCGTCGACGATCTCGTCCGCCATGCGCGGCAGCGCCGCTTCCGGCCCCACCGCCTCGACGACGCCGTCGCGGGCGAAAAGGCCGCCGCCCGCGATCTCCCCGGCCTCGCCCTCGGTGACGAGCGCCGAGGCGCCGCGGACCAGCAGCGTTCCCACTATTTCGTGCCGAACATCCGGTCCCCGGCATCGCCGAGGCCGGGCACGATGTAGCCGTGTTCGTTGAGGTGGCTGTCGACGGCGGCGACATAGACGGTCACGTCCGGATGCGCCTCCGCCATCCGCTTCAGCCCTTCGGGCGCGGCGAGAAGGGCGATGAAGCGGATGTCCTTCGCCCCGGCCTTCTTCACGTGGTCGATCGCCGCCACGGCGGAATTCGCCGTCGCCAGCATCGGATCGACCAGGCAGACCGGCCGCTCCTCCATCTCCGAGGGGAGCTTCCGGTAATACTCCACCGGCTGGAGCGTTTCGGGGTCGCGGTAGAGGCCGATGAAGCCGACGCGGGCGCCCGGCACCAGTTCCAGCAGCCCGTCGAGCAGCCCGTTGCCGGCGCGCAGGATCGAGACGAAGACGAGCTTCTTGCCCTCGAGGATCGGCGCGTCCATCGGCTCCAGCGGCGTCTCGATCCGGCGCGTGGTGAGCGGCAGGTCGCGCAGCGCCTCGTAGGCGAGGAACTGGCTGATCTCGCGGAGGAGCCGGCGGAACTTCGCCGTGGAGCACTCCACGTCCCGCATCAGGGTGAGCTTGTGCTGGACGAGCGGGTGATCGACGACGACATGGGGCATGAATCTCTCCTCCGGATCACGCCTCTATTGGCAGGCGGCGAGCGCCGCGTCGAGCCGCGCGGCGAGGCCGGGCCGCGCCTCGGCTTCGAGGAACGAGGCCTCGAAGGCGGCGGCGGCGAGGCCGGCGAAATCCTCCGCGCCCCAGCCGAAGGCGCGCGCCAGCCCGTCGTATTCCTTCGTCATGTCGGTGCGGAAGAAGGGCGGATCGTCGGTCGAGACCGAGAGCCGCACATCCGCGTCGCGGAGCCGGTCCACCGGATGCGCCGCGAGCGTCGGGAAGACGCCGAGCGCCACGTTGGAGCCGGGGCAGGTCTCGAGGAAGACGCCCTCCGCCGCGATCCGGGCGACGAGCGAAGGGTCCTCGATCGCCCGCACGCCGTGGCCGATCCGCTCCGGCCCGAGATCGTCCAGCGCGGCGCGGACGCTTTCCGGCCCCGCCCATTCCCCGGCATGGGCGGTGAGCCGGAGCCCCGCCTCCGCCGCCGCCCGGAACGGCTTCGCGAAATCGGCGGGCGAAAGCACCCGCTCCTCCCCGGCGAGGCCGAAGCCGCGGATCCGCCCCCGCGGCGCGCGGAGGATCGCCGCCGCGCCCTCCGCCCCCGCCTCCGACCCGTGATGGCGGATCAGCACCGGGATCAGCCGGCAGAGGATGCCGTGCGCCTCCTCGGCCCGGTCCGCGCCCCGCTCCACCGCCTGCCGCATCGCCTCCCAGCGGCCGACATCGCCTTCGAAGAGCGAGGGCGGCGAGAGGAAGATCTCGGAATAGATCACGCCATGCGCCGCCTGACCGGCGAGCACGGAATAGGCGAGATCGGCATAGGTCTCCGGGTCCTCGAAGACCCGGCTCATCCGCTCATAGGCGGCGAGGAAGGTCGCGAAATCCGACGCGGCGTAGCCGCCATCCGGCGCAAAGAGCCCGTCGAGCGCGATCCCCTGCTCCGCCGCCAGCCGCCGCACGAGTTCGGGCGGCGCCGCGCCTTCGAGATGGAGGTGAAGTTCGAGCTTCGGGAAGGCGCGAAGGTCGGTCAGAGGAGCGCCCTCCCCTCCCGCGCCGGCGGAAGGCCGAGCCAGGCGCCGGCCGTCGCGCCGACATCCGCATAATCGCAGCGCCCGAGCGCCTTCGGCGCGACTTCCGGCCCCGCGAAGAGCGCCGGAACCATCTCGCGCGTATGATCGGTTCCTTGCCAGGTCGGGTCGTTGCCATGGTCGGCGGTGACGATCATCAGGTCTCCCGGCCGGAGCCGCGGGAGCGCGCCGCCGAGCCGCGCGTCGAAGCGCGCCAGCGCGCCGGCATAGCCGGCCGGGTCCCGGAGGTGCCCGTAATTCGAATCGAACTCGACGAAATTCGCGAAGACCAGCGCGCCCTCCGGCGCGGCCTCGATCTCCGCCTCCAGCGCATCGAAAAGGGCCATGTCGTCATTCCCCTTCCGCTCCGCCGTCAGGCCGCGATGGGCGAAGATGTCGCCGATCTTGCCGATGCCGATCACCGCGCGCCCGGCCGCCTTCGCCCGGTCCAGCAGCGTCTCCTTGTGCGGCGGCACGGCGTAATCCTTCCGCCGCGGCGTGCGCGCGAACGCCCCCGGCGCGCCGGTGAAGGGTCGCGCGATCACCCGGCCGATATTGAGCGGGTCGCAGAGCGTCCGGGCGATCTCGCAGGTCCGGTAGAGCCGTTCGAGCCCGAACGCCTCCTCATGCGCGGCGATCTGGAGGACGCTGTCGGCGGAGGTGTAGAGGATCGGCTTGCCGGTCTCTAAATGCTCCGCGCCATGCGCCTCGATGATCGCGATCCCGTTGGAATGGACGAGCCCGAGCGCCCCCGGCAGACCCGCCTCGGCAGAGAGCGCTTTGACAAGATCGGCCGGGATCGACGGCTCCGCCTTCGGGAAATAGCCCCAGTCGAAATCCACGCTCGCGCCGGCGAGCTCCCAGTGCCCCGAAGGCGTGTCCTTGCCGCGGGACCATTCCCGCGCCGCCGCCCAGCAGCCGCCTTCCGCCGCGAGCCCGGCGGGCACCCGGCCCGTCGCCGCCGCCGCCGCCGCGCCGAGGCCGAGCGCCGAGAGCGTCGGAAGCGCCAGCGGCCCGGCCGCCTCGGCGATATGGCCGAGCGTGTCGGCGCCGGCGTCGCCAAATTCCGCGGCGTCGGGCGCGCCGCCGATCCCGACCGAATCCATCACGAGGAGGAAGACCCGGCTCACGCCCCCGCCTCCGGCCCGATCCGCCTGAGGACGACCGGCCGCGAAGCCGGCGCCGCGCCGATCCGATACGCCGCCCGGAGCGCCGCCGCGCCCGCCTCCGCCTCGGCCTCGGTCCGGGCGTGAACCCGCCCGAGCGGCGCGCCCGGCCCGACCTCGTCGCCGATCCCGGCGAGCCGGTCGAAGCCGACCGAGACGTCGATCTCGTCGGTCGCCTTCAGCCGCCCGCCGCCGAGCCCGATCACCGCGAGGCCGACCGCGCGCCCGTCCAACGCCGCGACATGGCCGGAAGTCTCCGCCGCCACGTCCCGCACTACGGCGGCGGCCGGGAGCAGCCGCTCGCGCCGTTCGAGGAAGTCTGTCGGCCCGCCGAGCGCCGCGACCATCTCGTCGAACTTCGCCGCCGCCTCGCCGGAGACGAGCGCCGCCTCGATCATCCGCCGCCCCGCCGCCTCGCCCTCCGCCAACCCGCCGAGCGCCAGCGCCTCGGCCCCGAGCGCCGCGACGACATCGAAGAGCCGCGCGTCGAGCCGCTCCCCAGTGAGGAAGGCGGCCGCGTTTTCAACTTCGAGCGCATTGCCCGCGGCCGAGGCGAGCGGCTCGTTCATGTCGGTCAGGAGCGCCGCGGTCCGGCAGCCCGCCCCGCTGGCGACGCCGACCAGCGCCCGCGCCAGCGCCTCCGCCTCCCCGGCCGTTCCCATGAAGGCGCCCGAGCCGAACTTCACGTCGAGCACCAGCGCCTCCAGCCCCGCCGCCAGCTTCTTCGAGAGGATCGACGCCACGATGAGGTCGATCGACTCCACCGTCCCCGTCTCGTCCCGCACGGCGTAGAGCTTGCGATCGGCCGGGGCGAGCGCGGCGGTCTGCCCGACGATCGCGCATCCCGCCTCCGCCACCACGCGCCGGAGCCGCTCGGCGGGGGGCGCGACGTCATAGCCCGGGATCGCCGAAAGCTTGTCGAGCGTGCCGCCGGTATGGCCGAGCCCGCGGCCCGAGATCATCGGGACATAGGCCCCGCAGGCGGCGAGCGCCGGCGCGAGCATCAGCGAGACGTTGTCGCCGATCCCCCCGGTCGAATGCTTGTCGATCACCGGGCCGGGGAGCGACCAGCCCATCACCTCGCCGGAATCCCGCATCGCCAGGGTCAGCGCAACCCGCTCGGCCCGGTCCATGCCGCGGATCAGCACCGCCATGGCGAAGGCGGCCGCCTGCGCGG
>CALFYQ010000020.1 GCA_937952085.1 uncultured Paracoccaceae bacterium
CCAGATGCCCGGCGCCCTTCTTCATCGCCACCGCGCTCACCGCCGCGATGCTGTTCCGGCGGGAATTCGCCTCCGACACCCGGAAGGCGCTGCGGTTCCGAACCTTCGGCTCAGCGGCCCCCCATGATCCGGTCGAGCGCCCGCGTCGGGAGGATACGGCGGAATAGGTTGGCGGCGTAGGTCGGCGTCGTCACGAAGACGCGGGCCGGCGGTTTCTCGGCGTCGAGCGCGCGGACGAGTTTCCGTGCCACGGCCTCGGGCTTGAGGTCGAACCTGCCGCCTTCCTTGTCCTTGTAGAGGCGCTTCTCGACCTTCCGCCACATCTCCTCCGGGTGCGCCGATTCCTCCTTGATCGGGAGCATCCAGCGCTCATAGGGCCGCCGCGCGTTCTTCCGGAACGGGGTGAGGATCGGCCCGGGCTCGATCAGGATGACGTCGATCCCGGAGCCCTTCAGCTCCAGCCGCATCGTGTCGGCCATCCCCTCCAGCGCGAATTTCGTCGCGTTGTAGGCGCCCCGGTAGGGCGCCGCGGCGAGACCGAGGACGGAGGAGCAGAAGACGATCCGGCCTTTCCCCTGCTTCCGCATCGCCGGGATGACGGCGGAGGCGAGCTGATGCGGGCCGAAGAGGTTCGCCTCGAAGATGGCGCGAAGGCCTTCGCGCGGCAGGTCTTCCGCCGGGCCGGGAAGGGCCCAGGCGCCGTTCAGGAACACCGCGTCGAGCTTGCCGTCGGCCAGCGCCAGCGCCCGCGCCGCGCCGGCGGAGACGGAGGCCTCCTCCTCATGGTCGAGCCGCCAGCTTTCGAAGCCCTCCTCGCGGAGGTGGTCCGAGTCCCGCTCCTTCCGGCAGGTGGCGAAGACGCGCCAGCCGCGTTCGCGCAGGAGCCGAACGGACGCGAGACCGATGCCGGAAGAGCACCCCGTGACGAGGATGGTTCGCGCCGCCATCGAGCCTGGCTTTCCCTGCTGGACCCGAGCGCCCCCTGCGCCCTATACCGCATCTATGGTCGATGAGCCCGAAGACGACAAGATGGACGAAAGCGCAGGGGCGATCCTGGCGGAGCCGATGCGCCGCGCGCTCGGCGAGCGCTATCTGCAATACGCGCTCTCGACCATCACCAACCGCGCCCTGCCTGACGCGCGGGACGGGCTGAAGCCGGTCCACCGCCGCATTCTCTGGGCGATGCGGGGCCTCCGGCTCGACCCGGGCGGCGCCTTCCGCAAATGCGCGAAGATCGTCGGCGAGGTGATGGGCGGCTATCACCCGCATGGCGACCAGGCGATCTATGACGCCCTCGTCCGCCTCGCGCAGGATTTCTCGCAGCGCTACACGCTGGTCGAAGGGCAGGGAAATTTCGGCAACGTGGACGGCGACAACGCCGCAGCCCAACGCTACACCGAGGCGCGGCTGACCGAGGCCGCCGCCGCGATGATGGCGGGGATCGCCGAGAACGCGGTCGATTTCCGCCCGAACTACGACGGCACCGAGCAGGAGCCGGTCGTCCTCCCGGCCGCCTTCCCGAACCTTCTCGCGAACGGGTCGAGCGGCATCGCCGTCGGCATGGCGACCTCGATCCCGCCGCACAACGTGCATGAGCTTTGCGACGCGCTTCTCCATCTCATCAAGACGCCAAACGCCCGCGCCGAGACGCTGGTCGGCTTCATCCCCGGCCCGGATTTCCCGACCGGGGGCGTGATGGTGGAGCCGCGGGAGAGCGTGATCCGCGCCTATGAGACGGGCCGCGGCGCCTTCCGCCTCCGCGCCCGCTGGGAAGTGGAGGATCTCGGCCGCGGAACGTGGCGCGTCGTCGTCACCGAGATCCCCTACCAGGTGCAGAAGGCGAAGCTGATCGAGCGGCTCGCCGAGATCGTGAACGACAAGAAGCTGCCCGTCCTCGCCGATGTGCGGGACGAGAGCGCGGCGGACATCCGCATCATCCTCGAGCCGCGCGCCCGTTCGGTCGACCCGGCGCAGATGATGGAGAGCCTCTTCCGCCTCACCGACCTCGAGACGCGATTCCCGCTCAACCTCAACGTCCTGATCGACGGGCGGACGCCAAAGGTGGTGGGCCTCCGCGAGGCGCTTCTCGCCTTCCTCGGCCATCGGCGCGAGGTGCTGCGCCGGCGCTCGGAGCACCGGCTAGCTGAGATCGCGAAGCGGCTGGAAGTGCTGGAGGGCTACATCGTCACCTTC
>CALFYQ010000021.1 GCA_937952085.1 uncultured Paracoccaceae bacterium
TCCTAAACTGGAAAATTCCAGCTCCGGGCGGTCCAGGAAACGGGCAGCAGGTCACAAGTGGCGCGGGTTTTCGGCCTTCGCTTGCGCTTTCGGCCGACGGGCCGGGCGTCCTTCCACTGGAAGGCCGCGTTTCCGGCCCGGGGGGGATGGGTGGCGGGGGGTGTTTGAGACGGGACTGGGGGCTGGCCTTTTGTCGAGAGTGGGCGGGGGCGACGCGCCCCGTTCAGGTCCTGGTCCGTGCGACCAGCACGGGCCGCGGCCGACCCATCCCGGGGGCGGCCGCTCTCCGCCGGATCAAGATGCGCAGCCGGAGTTCGGGGCGGCGGCATCAAGCACGGCCGTTCAATCGTCAGGGCGCCCTCCCTGGGGCGGACGCGGCCCTCAGCGCGACGTTCGGGCGGGGGGCCTTGTCTGCGGCGCGACCGCCGGGGTCAGCGGCGGCGGAAGGCGGCGGCGAGTTCGACATGGGGGGACCAGAGGAACTGGTCCACCGGGCGCACCCAGTCGAGCGCATAGCCGGCGTCGATCAGGGTTCGGGCGTCCCGCGCGAAGGTGGCGGGGTCACAGGAGAGGAAGGCGATGCGGGCGGGGCCGGCCTTCGCGAGTTCGGCGGTCTGGGCGGCGGCGCCGGCGCGCGGGGGGTCGATGACGACGCCGTCGAGGCCCTTGAGTTCGGGGGCGAGGAGGGGGCGGCGGAATAGGTCTCGCGCGCGGGCGTGGAGGCGGTGGAGGCCGGGGGCGCCGCGCCAGCCGGCTTCGAGGGCGGCGACCATGGCGGGCTCGCCCTCGACGGCGAGGATGTCGGCGGTTTCGGCGAGGGGGAGGGCGAAGGCGCCGGAGCCGGCGAACAGGTCCGCCACGCGGCGGGCGGGGCCGAGGGCGGCGCGGGCGGCGTCGAGGAGCGCGGCCTCGCCTTCGGCGGTGGCCTGGAGGAAGCCGCCGGGGGGCGGGACGACGCGGGCGCGGCCGAAGGCGATGGCGGGCGGGGCGCGGAGGGCGATGGTGTCCCCGTTCCAGGAGAGGCGGGCGAGGCGGGCGCTTTCGGCGAGGGCGACGGCTTCGGCGAGGCGGGCGGGTTCGAGCGGCTTGCCGCCCTCGACGGCGAGGTCGACGCCGTTCTCGGTGAGGGTGGCGGTCGCGCGGAGGGCGCCGTCGCGGGAGGCGCCGATGCGGGCGGCTTCGCGGATGGTCGGCAGCGCGCCGAGGAGGGCGGGGGCGACGAGGAGGCAGGTCTCGAGCGGGACGATGTCTTCGCCGGCGCGGGTGTGGAAGCCGGCGACGGCGCCCTTGCGGGTGCGGCGGGCGGCGAAGGCGGCGCGGCGGCGGGAGCGGGGCGGGGAGGTGATCGTCTCGGCGATCTCGACGCCCTCGATCCCGCGGCGGGCGAGGGCCTCGGCGACGCGGCCCCGCTTCCAGGCGGCGAGGAAGGGGGCGGAGGCGTGCTGCAGGGCGCAGCCGCCGCAGCGGGCGAAATGCGGGCAGGGCGGGCGGACGCGGTCGGGCGAGGGGAGGGCGATCTTCGGCGCGGCCATGCGGCCGTCCCGCACCTCTCCCTCGACGGTCTCGCCGGGCAGGGCGAAGGGGACGAAGGTTCCGTCCTCGGCCACGCCGTCGCCGGCGGCGCCGAGGCGCTCGATGCGGAGGCGGGTCATGCGGCGAGCTCCTGGCGGGCGCGGCGGGAGACGGGGAGGAGCCAGAGGCTGGTGAGGGCGAGGAAGGCGCCCATGCCGATGAGTTGCGCTTCGAAGCCGATTCCGCCGTCGAGCATCGCGCCGGAGAGGCCGGGGCCGAGCGCGGAGGCGAGGACGGCGACGGCGAAGGCGACGGCCTTCACCCCGCCGAGCCAGCGGGGCCCGTAAAGCTCGGCGAAGATGGCGCCGTGGACGACGGAGACGGCGCCGGTGCCGATCCCGGCGAGGGCGAAGGCGAGGACGGCGCCCGATAGGCTCTCGGCGAGGGAGAGGGCGACGGCGCCGGCGGCCCAGCCGAGGAGATAGACGGGGAGGAGCCGGACGGCGCCCCAGCGGTCCGCCGCCCAGCCGGCGACGAAGCTGGTGGCGATCGAGACGGCAGAGAAGGCGGGGAAGGCGAGGCCGGCATAGGCGACCGGGTCCCAGCCCTTGATCTCGGTGAGATGGACGGTCTGGAAGAAGACCACGGTGCCGACCCAGGGCGGGCCGGCGACGCCGGGCAGGATCGCCCAGAAGAGCCAGTGGCGGAGCATCTCGGCGCGGGTCCAGCTTCGGCCGCCCATGCCGTCGGGGATTGGCGCGTCGCCCGGCGCGGAGACGGGGATGCGCTCCCGCCTCAGGATCGCGAGGAAGGCGGGGGCGATGACGAGGAGAAGGACGCCCGCGACGGCGAGCCAGGCGGCGCGCCAGCCGAAGGCGCCGAGCGCGGCGAGGGCGGCGGCCGGCAGCACCGCCTCGCCGACCGAGAAGCCGAGCGCGGCCACCGCGACGGCGCGGGCGCGGCGGGCGCGGAACCATTTCCCCATCGAGACGATGGCGACGTGGGAGAGCATCCCCTGGCCGCAGAAGCGGAGGCCGAAGACGAGGGGGAGGAGCATCCACCAGGCCGAGGCGGCGGAGACGGCGAGGGCGACAGAGGCGAAGCCGCAGAGGATGAAGAAGGCGAGCCGGCGCGTCGGCACATGGTCCGCCAGGCGGCCGGCCTGGGTGAGGACGGCGGCGGAAGTGACGGTGGCGGCCATGTAGATCGCGCCCCACTGGCCGTGCGAGAGCCCGAACTCGGCCCGCCAGGCCCCGGCGAAGGCGGCGATGAAGAAGGTCTGCCCGAAGCTCGACGCGAAGGCGAGGAGCGCGCCGGCGGCGAGCCAGCGCGCGTCGTCACGGAGGAAGGCGGCGAGGCTCATGAGGGTGGATTAGAGCGGGGCGGGGGGGCGCGTCGAGGGGGGTAGTTCTACATCTCTAGCGCGGCGCTCTAAGTGCGGCTAAGCGGATGCGTCGTAGTAGATCGAGTCTAACATAGCCACACGGTAGTCCCACAACTCTCCCCCGCCTTGCGCAGGGCGAGCCGAGTTATACCAAGTTGACGATTGAATTGGATCGATAATTCGCTCCCAGTAATTGTTTAGAGAGAGTGTTGTTGGTGCGAAATTTAGAGCCCTTGCTAGCCTGCGTTTGTTCTTGCTGTTTACTCAGACGAAGGTATCGGGGCGCTTCATAGCTAAGAGGCGAGTCGCCGTAGGATAACTTCCAATGTGGCCAACTCTGGCGTCTAAAAAAGCTTGGCGAAACAACTTGCAATAATTGATAAAGTCTCGCTCAGTCACGGGGTCGTGCAACGGAATGAGATCTAAAGCGGAGCTGAGTAGGTTGTTGTTGTTGGCTACTAGGCTTGCGAAGCTCCGGTTGGCGCCCATTGAGCCAAACCAACCCCAATCGTGTCCATTGAGATCAACATTGTCTACTCCGGCGAAGCCGAGAGTGCCTGCGATACCCCTTCTTTGATCTGGTGATAGGCTTGAAAAACGTCCTACTCGCGCAAATATTTTTTGAGAGTCCCGCAAAAGATTTAGTCGCTTACTAAAGTTGTGATGCGGATCGATTTTTGCCGCGTCATAAAAATCCTTCCAACTCATTCTTGCCAGCTCAGACGTAAGTCGTTGACCTGCTGCCCGTTTCCTGGACCGCCCGGAGCTGGAATTTTCCAGTTTA
>CALFYQ010000022.1 GCA_937952085.1 uncultured Paracoccaceae bacterium
GTCGAAGCGGCCGCACTCGTCATGGTCCAGCATCGCGGCGAACATGGTGCGGACGCCGTGGAGCGCGTTGCACGTCTCCTCGTGCACGGCTTCGAGCGTCGCCAGCGGATCGAACCCCTCGCCGGGGAAGACCATCTTCACGCCGTAGGCGACCGCGGCCAGCACCCCGAGCACCATGCCGAAGCAATGATAGAACGGCACCGGGATGCAGAGGCTCTCGCCCGGCCGGAGCTTCATCGCGCGGGCGACGGAGACGCCGTTGTTGACGATGTTCCGGTGGGTGAGCGTCGCGCCTTTCGGGTCCCCGGTCGTGCCCGAGGTGAACTGGACGTTGATCGCGTCGTTCGGGCTGAGCGAGGCGGAGATGGCGTCGAGCCGGGCGATGTTGCCGGCGGTGCCCTTCTCCAAGATCTCGGTGAATGCGAAGGCGCCGGACGAAGCCTCCGCGCCGAGGCGGACGACGGCGCGGAGCTTCGGCAGGCGTTTCGATTCAAGGCGGCCCGGCGTCGCCGAGGCGAGCTCGGGCGCAAGCTCCGCCACCATCGCCATGTAGTCCGAGCCGCGGAAATGCGGCGCGACGAGGAGCGCCTTCACCCCGACCTTGTTGAGCGCGTATTCGAGCTCATGCGTCCGGTAGGCCGGGTTGATGTTGACGAGGATCGCGCCGATCCGCGCCGTCGCGAACTGCGTCAGCAGCCATTCGCTCCGGTTCGGGGACCAGATGCCGACCCTATCGCCCTTGTAGATGCCGATGGCGAGAAGGCCGGCGGCGAGCCGGTCCACCTCCCGCGCGAATTCCCGATAGGTCCAGCGCACGCCCTCGGCGCGAAACACCGCCGCCGGCCGTTCGCCGTGGCGGCGGACCACCTCGCCGAGGAAGGCGGGGATCGTGGCTTCGATGAGCGGGCGCTCGGTGGAGCCCTTTACGTGGGCGAGCCCGCCTTTCGGGCGGACGCCGGGGCCTGGCATGGACGTCTCCTCACATCTTCCGCCAGTCGCCCGCGGCTTCGAAGGCGCCGGCGGCGCGGTAGATCGTGGATTCGTCGTACCGCTTCCCGATCAGCATCATACTGACCGGCAGTCCCTCCGCCATCCCGCAGGGGATCGCCATCGCCGGGTGCCCCGTCACGTCGAAGGGCGCGGTGTTGCCGATCATCTCGAAGGCGCGCTGGCACCAGAGCGCCAGCGAGGAATCCTTCGGCGGGATCGGCTGCGCCTTCATCGGCGTCGTCGGCATCAGCAGAAGATCGTAGGCCGAGAGCACCTTGTCGTATTCGACCTTGAGCTGGCGCGCGAGGTTCTGGGACTTGGCGTAGTAGTGCCCGCGCGTGTGCTTGAGGTGGAACTGGCCGATGAACATGGAAATCTTCAGCGAGTCGGAAAGCTCGTCCGCCCGGTTCTGCCAGTTGGCGTGAAAATCGAGCAGGGAGGTGGTGTACATCCCCTTCCAGCCGGTGCCGAAGCCGTTGCCGGTCATCATCTGGTTCATCAGCCCTTCGAGGGCGATGGGGGTCCAGATCGGCCCGCCCTTGAGGTGCCAGGGGATCGACACCTCGTCGACCGTCGCGCCCATGCGGCGGAAGAGGTCCGCGGCGGCGCGGTTTTTCTGATCGACCACGGCCTCGCTCTCGGGCCGGCCGAAGCCTTCCTTCACGACGCCGATGCGGAGGCCGGAGACGCCGCGGGTGACGGCGGCGGTGTAGCGGTCCGTCTTCACGTCGTATTGCCGGGGGTCCATCCCGTCCGCCCCGGCGAGAACCTCGAGCATCAGAGCGTTGTCCATGACGTTGGTCGTCATCGGGCCGAGATGGTCGATCGTCGTCTCGATCGGCATGGCGCCGGTATAGGGGACGAGGCCGTGCGTGCCCTTCATGCCGTAGCAGCCGCAGAACGAGGCCGGCATGCGGATCGAGCCGCCCTGGTCGCCGCCGACGCCCATATCCACCAGACCGGCCCCGACGAGCGCGCCGCAGCCCGAGGAAGAGCCGCCGGCGGAGTAGCCGTGCTTGTGCGGGTTGTGAACCGGGCCGGTGGCGTTGGTGTGGGAGCCGCCGGATAGGCAGAAATATTCGCAATGCGCCTTGCCGACGATGGTGGCGCCGGCTTCGAGAAGGCGCGTCACCACGGTCGCGTCGACGTCGGGCGTGTAGCCCTTCAGCGTCGAGGCGCCGTTCATCATCGGAACGCCCGCAACGCAGACATTGTCCTTGATCGCCACGGTCTTGCCGGTGAGCGGCCCGCGCGGCGCGCCCTTGATTTCGGACTTCACGTACCAGGCATTGAACGGGTTCTCCTCCGGCGCCGGGCGATAGCCGGCGGTGCGGGGATAGAGGACCGGCGGCAGGTAGTCCGGCAACGCGTCCACCACGTCATAGGCGTCCAAGGTCGGCTGCATCACCTCCAGGAATTCCTGGATGCGCGCGTCGGAGAGATGCATGCCGAGCTCGGTCACGATCTCCTTCATCTGGGCGAAGGTCGGCCGCTGGACGGTCATGTAGCTCATCCTTTCCTCGAGCGCGGGCGCCGCTTCGGCGGGCCGCGACGATCCGTTGGTCTTCGCGCCGGTCGCCGCGGGGGCGGCGGGCGCGGCCCCGTTGGCCGGGGCGGACTTCGGCGCGGCGACGCGGGCGCCCTTCGCCCCCTTCGCCCCGCCGCCGAAGCCGGTGAATTCCTCCATCAGCGCGGCGCCGCCGGCATCCGCCGCCGAAACCTCGCCCTTGATCGCGCCCTTCTCGATCAGAAGCACGCGGTCCGAGAGCGCGGTGATGAAGTCGAGATTCTGCTCCACCAGCACGACCGAAAGGCCGCGCTTCTTCGCGAGCGCCTTCAGCGTGTCGATCATCTCGTCGATGATCGAGGGCTGGATGCCCTCGGTCGGCTCGTCCAGCAGCACGAGGTCCGGGTCGCCGACGAGGCAGCGGGCGAGGGCGAGAAGCTGTTGCTCGCCGCCCGAGAGCGCGCCGCCCTCACGGTCCAGCAGCCGCTGGAGCCGCGGGAAATCGGCGAGGACGGCGTGGACCGCCTCCTCCTCGTCGATCTCGTGCGCGGCGGCGCCCATGCGGAGATTGTCGAGCGCCGTGAGCGTCGGGAAGATGCCGCGGCCCTGCGGGACATAGCCGATCCCCATCCGGGCGCGGCCGGACTGGCGGACGCGGAGCAGGTCCTCCCCGTCGAAGCGGATCGAGCCGCCATGCGCCGGGATGATGCCCATCAAAGTCTTGAGGAGGGTCGATTTCCCCATGCCGTTATGGCCGAGAACGCCGAGGATCTCCCCCTCCGCCACGTCGAGGTCGACGCCGTGCAGCACCGGCACCCGGCCATAGCCGGCGCGAAGGCCGCGAACTTCCAGAAGCGCCGTCACGCCCGCCTCCCGAGATAGACTTCGCGGGCCCGGCGGTCCGCCGAGATCGCGTCCATCGTGTCCTCCATCAGGATCCGGCCCTCATGGAACAGCGTCACCTGGCGCGAGATCATGCGGATGAACTGCATGTCGTGCTCGACGACGATGAGGGCGGCGGACTTGTTGATCTCCTCGATGATCTCCGCCGTCCGCTCGGTCTCTTCCGAGGTCATGCCGGCGGCCGGCTCGTCGAGGAGGACGAGCCAGGGCTCCATGGCGACGACCATGCCGAGTTCGACCCATTGCCGCTGCCCGTGGGCGAGCCGGCCGACCGAGGCGCGGCGGATGTCGCCGAGGCGAAGCCGCTCGATCGTCTCGCCGACGAGGCTCCGCGCCCGCGCCGGCCCGTGCCAGCGTCGCGCGGCGAGCCAGATGTTCTCCTCCACCGAGAGCCCGTCGAAGACGTTCGGCACCTGCGTCTTGATGCCGACGCCGAGGCCGGCGATCTCGTGCGGCTCCGCGCCGGTCATGTCCCGGCCGCGGATCTCGACCGTGCCGAAGCTTGGCTTGTACTGCCCGGTCAGGCACTTGAAGAAGGTGGATTTGCCGGCGCCGTTCGGCCCGATCAGGCAGCGCAGCTCCTTGTCGTAGAGCGTGAAATCCACCTGGTCGACGGCCTTCACGCCGCCGAAATGCATCGAGAGGCCGCGCGTCTCGACGACGGCCTCGCCCTTCCGCTTCGCGCTCACGCGCCGCCCTCCGCCGCGCGCGCCCGCCGCCGGCGCCGGGCGCCGCGGCCCTTCTTCCGCCCGCCGCCGAGCCAGTGGACCAGCGTCGGCGCAACGCCCTTCGGCACGAGGAGAACGAAGAGGATCAGGATGATCCCGAGCACGAGATTGTTGTTGAGAAGGCTCTGCCCGCCAAGCGCGGCGGTGAGGTAGAAGAGCCCGAAACTCGCCCCGATCGGCCCGATCAGCGTGCCGCGGCCGCCGACGATCACCCAGATGATGACGAGCGAGGCGTTGTAGAGGCTGAAGACGTCCGGCGTGACGCGGCCGACGCCCTGGCAGAAGAAGACGCCCGCGATGGCGGCGATGCCGGCGCCGATGGTGAAGATGCCGAGCTTGTAGAGGCGGCTGTCATAGCCGAGCAGCTCCGCCCGCGTCTCGTTCTCCCGGATCGCGACGCAGACCCGGCCGAAATGGGTCGTCACCAGCCAGCCGACGAAGAGGTAGCAGATGATGAGCGCGGCCATCGCCACGTAGAAGACCTGCTCGGGGAAGAGCATCGCCCGCCCGTCCCACGGCAAATTCAGGGGCGGTGAGGTGACGCCGTTGAAGCCGCCGAGGAGCGCCTTGCCGATCTTGTATTCGGGGCCCGAGGTCCGGCGCATCAGCGAGTAGAGGATCAGCGTCACCGTCAGCGTGATGACGCCGAGATAGACGTCCGACACCCGGCCGAAGAAGATGAAGTAGCCGAGCGCCGCGGCGAAGGCCGACGCGACGATCACCGCGAGCAGGATCGCCCAGGTCGAGCCTCCGAAATTGATCGCGCCGATCGTGTAGGCGTAGGCGCCGAGCCCGAAGAAGGCCACCTGCCCGAAGCAGAGGATGCCGCCATAGCCCCAGACCAGCGCGAGGCTGAGCGCGAGGATGGCGAGGGCGATGGCCGTCGTCAGGTTGATGATCGCGAAGAGCTGCAGCGTCACCGGCGCGAGCAGGGTGAAGGCGACCCCGATCAGCGCCCATACGAGGACCGGGCGCATCTCGCGCAGCGTGCCGGCGCCCATCAGAGCGACTTCCGGAAGAAGCGGCCGGTGATGCCACGCGGCATCAGGCGAAGCAGCACGATGGCGGCGAGCAGCAGCGCGACCTCGCCGAAGGTCGGCCCGGTGGCGAAGGTGACGGCGCCGTTGACGAGGCCGAGGAGCGTCGAGCCCGCCGCGGTGCCTGCGAGAATCGAGGCGCCGCCGGAGATGACCGTGATGAAGGCCTTGGCGATGTAGGTCGCGCCAATGGTCGGCAGGACGCCGGTGACGGGCGCAAGAAGGCCGCCGGCGAGCCCCGTCACCGCCGCGCCGAGACCGAAGGTGATCATGTAGATCCGGTTGGTGGAGACGCCGAGCGAGGAGGCCATCTCCGCGTTCTGCATCGTGCCGCGGGCGAGAAGCCCGAGCTTGGTGAAGCGGAGCGTCGCCCAGACCGCGGCGAGCAGGCCGAGCGTCACGAAGAAGAGGAAGAGATCGTAGCCCGAGGTCGCGTAGTCGCCGATCTTGATGACGCCGAGGGGCGCCGAGATGGTGGTGCCGGTCGAGGCGCCGAAGATCGAGGTGACGAGCCCGATCAGGAGGAGCGATAGGCCCCAGGTGGCGAGCAGCGTGTCGATCATACGGCCGTAGAGCCAGCGGATCAGCAGCCGCTCAACGATCACGCCGATCAGCCCGACGACGATCGGCGCGAGGATCAGCATCGCGACCCAGACGTTCACGCCGTTATTGGTGGCGACGACGACGGTGTAGCCGCCGAGCATCAGGAACTCGCCATGGGCGAGGTTGATGACCCGCATCATGCCGAAGACGATGGCGAGCCCGAGGCTGATCAGCGCGAGGTTCGCCACGCCGTAGGCGAGCTGCAGAATCAGGGCGGCGATCTGGTCCAAGCCGGGTCTCCGGAAGGCGGGCAGGAGGGATCGCCCGGCCCCCGAAAGGGTCGGGCGGCGACGCGTCAGAGCGTCAGAGCTTGATGCCGGCGGCCTCGAGCCCGTTCTCGAACAGGAACGTGTTCTGGTTCGGGTTCGCCACGAGGTCGCAGACGAGCTGCGTATCCGCCGGCGGCTGGTTCTCGAAGCTCTCGAGGATCTCGAACTTCTGGTTCTTCACTTCGGCGATGTAGACGTTCTGCGAGGCGTGGTTGGTCTTCGGGTCGATCGTCACCGTGCCCGACGGGCCCTGGTAGGAGATCGGCGAGCGAAGCGCCTCGATCACCGCGCCGCGCTCGGCGGTGCCGGCCATCTTCACCGCCTCGGCCCAGATCATCGCGCCCTCGTAGGAACGGACGGCGAGTTCGTTCATCACCGGGGTCTTGTCGCCGAGACGGGCCTTCAGCCGCTCGAGGAAGGCCTTGTTCACCGGATTGTCGATCGCCTCGAAGTAGGAATAGGAGGCGATCAGCCCCTCGCCCTCTTCCGGCGCGATCAGCGTCTGCTCGTTGCCGACGCCGAAGGTGGTGGAGCCGATCGGGATTTCCTTGTTGAGGCCCGCCGCGGCGTACTGCCGATAGAAGGAGATGTGCGCGCCGCCGACGAGGGCCGACATCACGAGGTCCGGCTTCGCCGCCTGGATCTTCTGGATCGTCGGACCGAAGTTGGTGACATCGAGCGGGAAGAACTCGACCGCGAGCGTCTCGCCGCCGTTGTCCTTCACATACTTCTGCATCCACTGCGCGGTGATCTGGCCGTAGTTGTAGTCGGCCGCGACGATGTAGACCTTCTTGCCCCACTTGTTCATGACGTAGGGGATCACCTTCGCCACGGTCTGCGCCGGGGTGGAGCCGGTGTTGAAGTTGTTGAAGTCGCAAACGCCGCCTTCGTACTGGGTGTTGTAGAAGTAGAGCGTGTTGAAGCGCGCGAAGGTCGGGCGGATCGCCTCGCGGCTGGCCGAGGTGATGCCGGCGTGGACCACATCCGCCTTGTCGCCGGCCGCGGCCTGCGTCGCATACTGGGTGTAGAGCTGGATGTTCGACTGGGCGTCGTAGAGCGTCAGCTCGACCTCGCGGCCGACGAGGCCGCCGGCCGCGTTGATGTCGTCCACCGCCATCTTGGTCGTCTCGACCATCGGCGCGCCGTAGATGTCGAGACCGCCCGACTGATCGAGGATCGAGACGAACTTGATCTTGCCGTCCTGGGCGCGCCCGATCGTGGCGGGCGCGGCGAGCGCGACTGCGGAGGCGCCGGCGACGAAGCTTCTGCGGGTGAGTCTCATCTCTCTCTCCTCTGTCGTCCGGATTTCCGGATCGTTCAGTCGTTGTTCGGCTTGGCTTGGCCCTTGCGGGCGAGCGAGTCGGCGAGGCCCTTCACGCCGCCGCCGACATTGAGCCCGACCTCTTCGCCGAGCTTCTGGACGGCGGGGAGTTGCAGCGCCATGGCGAGCACCCCGTCCACCACCTGGTTGACCGCGCCCTTTTCGCCGACCCCCTCGCCGCCGCCGGAGGCGGGCGAGAAGCCGCTGATGTGGTTGATGCGGATCGTCTCGATCTTCTCGGCCGGCTTCATCATCCGCTCGACCACTTCGGGCAGTGTGCGGAGGCGCTGCTCGTCGAGCTTCATGGCGATCAGCTCGGGGCTCTGCGCGTTCTCGGCGGCGATGACCGCGGCGCGGCCCTCGGCCTCGGCCAGCAGGCGCTCCTTCTGCGCAGCGGCGCGCTCCAGCGTCGCCTTCGCCTCGGCCTCGGCCATCGAGAGGATCGTGCCGGCCTCGGATTTCACGCGCGTGTCGTCCACCTCGGCCTGCTCGGCGGCGCGAATGAGGGCGAGCGCCTTGGCGCGCTCGGCGGCGGCGGTCTCCCGGGCGGTGCGTACGCCCTCCTCCGCCTTCGCCTCGGCGGCCTTCGCAGCCACCGCCTCCGCCTCGGCGGCGGATTCCTCGACCTTCTTCTGCGCCAGCTTCACCGCGTTCTCGGTCTTCACCAGTGCGGAGGACAGCTCGGCCTCCAGCGCTTTCCGGCGCAGCTCCCGGTCCTTCTCGATCTCGATGGCGCGGACCTCCCGCTCCCGCTCGATGCGGGCGGTGTCGCGGCGCTTCTCCGAGGTCGCCTGCTCCTCGGCGGTCTCGGCGAGGGAGCGGGCGCGGGCGACCTCGATCTCCCGCTGCTGAGCGATCATCGCCTCCTCCTCCTCGCGGGAGAGGGTGAGCTTGCGCTTCGTCGCGTCGAGCTGACTCTGGCGCACCGCGACCTCGGCGTCCGCCTCGATCGCCGCGCGCTCCTTCTTGTTGACGGCGATGATCTCGGCGAGGCGCCGCATGCCGAGCGCGTTGAACGCGTTGTTCTCGTCGAGCGCGTGGAACGGCGTCTGGTCGATCCGGGTCAGCGAGACGGATTCGAGGTGGAGGCCGTTCTGCGCAAGGTTCTCCTTCAGAAGCTCGGCGACCTCGCGTGCGACGCCGCCGCGATTGTCCTGAAGCTCGTCCATCGTGTGGGTGGCGGCGACGGAGAGCATCGCGTCCACCAGCTTGCCTTCCAGCGTCTCGGCCAGTTCCGCTGCGCGGAAGCTCTTGCCGGCCAGCGCCTGCGCCGCGGTGGCGACGCCTTCCGGCGTCGACTGCACGCGCACATGGAACTCCGCGCCGATGTCGACGCGCAGGCGATCCTTGGTGATGATCGACTTCGGGCCGAGCCGCTCGATCTCGAGCCGCGTCGTCCGCATGTTCACTTCCGAGACCTTGTGCAGGAACGGCAGCGCAAGACAGCCGCCATCCAGAACCACCTTCCGCCCGCCGGCGCCGGTGCGGACCAAGGCCACTTCCTGCGTCGCCTTCCGGTAGTAGCGCGAGAGGAAAAGGATCAGCAGCGCCGCGACGACGACGATGATCAAGATGCTGACGAACCACGTCATTTTCGATCCCCTCTCCTCCGGCGCAACGCGCGGCCGTGGCGCGAGATGCGCCTCGACCGCCGGAAATGCGCGAAGTTGCAGCGCGGATTTAACGGAGGCCGGAAAGCGCGTGTCAAGCGATTCCGCGGTGCGTCAACAGGCGCTTTGCGCGCGACTGGCGTGAGATTGGGCGCCCAAGAAGGAGGCGCCCGGCATCGCGGCGCCGATCGGGTTCGATCGCCGCCATCCGCCGCCGATGGACCTCGCCGAATGCGCCGGCTAGGCGTCTTCCCGCGAATGCGGGCGACGAAGCGGAGGGCGTGGCGATGGCGAAACCGAGGGCGCGGGAGCTTGGCCTGCCCTTTCCCGGCGAGACCGGGTCGCTCAACGCGATCACCGACATCGCCGGCCTCCGGGTCGGCTTTCGGACCTTGCGCGATCCGGCGCGGGGCGTCCTGACCGGCGTCACCGCGATCCTGCCGGTGGAGGACGAGGGAGCGCCCCGCGCCGTGCCGGCCGGGTGCTTCGCGCTCAACGGCAACGGCGAGATGACAGGCACGCACTGGATCAAGGACGCCGGCTGGCTCTTTGGCCCGGTCCTGATCACCAACACCCATTCGGTCGGGATCGTCCACCACGCCGCGACCGGGTGGATGATCCGCCGCAATGCCGAGCATTTCGCGGGCCACGCCTGGGCGATGCCGGTGGTGGCGGAGACCTATGACGGCGTTCTGAACGACATCAACGGCCGGCATGTGACCGAGGCGGACGCGCTCGCCGCGCTCGAAGCGGCGGCGCCGGGGCCGGTGGCGGAAGGCGCGGTCGGCGGCGGGGCCGGGATGATCGCCTACGAGTTCAAGGGCGGGACCGGGACCGCATCCCGCATCGCGCGGATCGACGGCGCGCGCTGGACGGTGGGGGCGCTGGTGCAGGCGAACCACGGCGTCCGGCCATGGTTGAATGTGCTCGGCAAGCCGGTCGGCAAGCTGATGCCGGAAGGGCGGCTGCTGCCAGAGGAGCGCGGCTCGATCATCGTCGTCCTCGCCACCGACGCGCCGCTCTCGGCCCTTTCGCTCCGCCATCTCGCGCGACGCGCGGCGATCGGGGTCGGGCGCGGCGGCACGCCCGGCGGCAACAATTCGGGGGATCTCTTCCTCGCCCTCTCCACCGGCGGCGCCCGCGAGACGCCCCAGCGGGAGCCGGCGCTCGTCACCCGGACCGAGCTGAACCCGGACCGGATCGACCCGCTTTATCTCGCCGCGGTCGAGGCGGTGGAGGAGGCGGTGGTGAACGCCATCGTCGCCGGGGAGGATGCGCCGACCTTCAAGCCAGCCGGCCTCACCTGCCGGGCGATCGACACGGCGCGCCTCGCGGCGCTCTTCCGCGAAGGATGAAGCGGTCCTCCCTTGGACCGATCCAAGAGAGGGTTCAGGCGGTGGCGCGGCCTTCGAGGAGGTCGATGAGGCGGAGCATCCGGTCTCCGGCGACGTGGAGATTGTCGAGAAGCCCCTCGTCGAGCTCGTTCGTCACCTCCTCGCCGGCGGCCTGCGCCGTGGTCTGGCGGAGCCGGTCGGAGAGGAAGACGGCCAGCGCCCGGTAGAACCGGGCGGCGAAGCGCGGATTGGCCGCGAACTCCTCCATCAGCGCGGCGCGCGGCGCGGCGAGAAGGCGCGTCGGGCGGAGCGCGACGACCGAGACGGAGGGCGAGGCGGCCTCGACGAAGGACATCTCGCCGAGCACGTCGCCGACGCCGAGCCGGGCGATCTCCTTCCCCTTCGGCGTCTTCACCGCAAGCTCGCCCTCGGTGACGAAGAGAAGGTCCCGCACAGGCTCGCCGGCGCGGATCACCGTCGCGCCGGGGGCGGCGCGGCGCGGCTCGCCGATGCGGGAGAGCCAGATCAGGTCCCGGTCGTCGAGATCGCCGAGAATGTAGAGCGCTTTCCGCATCTCATCCCTCCAGAAGCTGGCGGCGCGCCAGCGCGGCGAAGGCGCCGCCGCGCGCCATCAGCTCGTCATAGGTTCCGGTTTCGACGAAGCGGCCGGCTTCTAGGACGCAGATCCGGTCCGCGTGGCGCACGGTCGAGAGCCGGTGCGCGATGGTGATCCGGGTCGCCGCGGTCGCGTCGAGCGCGCGGGTGACGGCGGCCTGCGTCGCGTTGTCGAGCGCGCTCGTCGCCTCGTCGAGGAAGAGGATCGGCGGCCGACCGACCAGCGCGCGGGCGATCAGCACCCGCTGGCGCTGCCCGCCCGAGAGCGTGCCGGCGCCTTCGGCGACCGGGGTGTGGAGGCCCATCGGAAGGCGCTGGAGATCGGGGCCGAGCCCGGCCGCCTCCGCCGCGGCCATGCAGGCTTCGAGCCCGGCGTCGCCGGCGCCGCGGATATTCTCGAGGATCGAGCCGGCGAAGAGGCGGCTCGACTGCATGACGACGCCGATCTGCGCCCGCAGCCGCTGCAGATCGAGGCGGGACAACTCCCGCCCGTCATAGGCGACGGAGCCGCGGACCGGCGCCTCGAAGCCGAGGAGGAGACGGAGGATGGTGGACTTGCCGGAGCCCGAGGCGCCGACGATGGCGACATGTTCGCCAGGCTTCGCGACGAGGTCGACCCCGTCGAGGAGCGGGCGGCCGCCGGGATAGGAGAAGGCGAGGCCGGACACCTCGAGCGCGCCGGTGAGGCGGCCCGGATCGGCGCGGCCGGCGCCCGTTTCCGGCTTCGCCTCCAGGATCGGGCGGGCGCGGGCGACCACCGGCTCGGCGGAGAAGAGCGCCATCAGCCCGTCGGCGAAGCCGGAAAAGGCGCCCTGGAAGGCCCCGAAGGCGGCGAGAAAGCCGATCAGCAGGCCGGCCGGAAGGTCCGAAGCGAGATAGGCCGCGGCGGCGAAGAGGATGGCGAGCGAGGCGGTCTCCCAGGCCTCGGCGAAGGCGGCGAAATGGGCGGCGGTGCGGCCGGCCTTCGCCGTTTCCGCACGTTCTTCCCGGTAGAGCGCGAGCCAGCGGTCCCGCGCCCGCTCCTCCGCGGCGGCGGTGCGGAGCTTGGCGACGGCCGAAAGCGTCTCGTAGGCGGCGCCGGCGACGCGGCCCTCCACCGCAGCGGCGCGGCCGAGCGGCTTCATCCGGAGCGAGCGGGCGACCAGCGTGCCCGCGACATGGACGAGGACGAGCAGGAGCGCGACGCCCGCGAGCCGCGGCTCGAACCCGAGCAGCGAGACGAAGTAGACGACGGAGAAGCCGGCGGTCATCGCCGCGGCGATCAGCGTGCCGGTGACAAGCTGGCGGAGCGCGTCCACCGCCTCGATCCGCTGCGCGAGGTCGCCCGCGGAATAGCCGCGGAAGAAGCCGGGCGGGAGGCGCAGCACCCTATCCGCCACCGCGGCGGAAAGATCGAGCGCCGAGCGGCCCGAGACGCGAAGGAGCGCAAGGCTCCGCGCCACGCCGAAGAGCCCGCCGACGAGCGCGGCGGCGGCGAGGCCGAGCCCGACTGCGATGAGAAGGCCGACGAGCCCGCCGGGCGCGAGGTCGGAAAAGATCCAGCCCGCGGCGATCGGCGCGACCGCGCCGCAGAGCGCCGCGCCGGCGCCGGCGAGGCTCGCCATCGTCGCGTCCCTCCGGAGCGGCGGCCAGAGATGGCGGGCGAGGCTGAGAAGCCCCTTCACCCGTTCCGGCAGCGGCGCATGAACGGCGTAGGCGACGGGCCCGAAGTCGGCCTCTTCGACGGAGGCCCCACCCGGCTGCCGCCAAACGTCGCCGACACGGAGAAGCGCGACCGCGGCGCCGTCGGCCGCGCGCCCGGCGAGGAGCGGGCCGAGATCGAGCCGGGACCAGCCGCGCGGCAGCGTCACCTTCCGCGCCCGGAGCCC
>CALFYQ010000023.1 GCA_937952085.1 uncultured Paracoccaceae bacterium
GAGGTAATCCGCCGTCTCGGGCCGCCCGGTGACGGCGGCGACCTCGTAGCCGAGATGGGCGAGGATCGCGACCGCGACGGAGCCGACGCCGCCCGCAGCGCCGGTGACGAGGACGGGCGCGCCGCCCGGCTTCACACCGTGCGCCTCGAGCGCCATGACCGCCAGCATCGAGGTGAAGCCCGCGGTGCCGACCGCCATCGCCTGCTTCGTCGTCAGCCCGGCGGGGAGCGGCACCAGCCAGTCCGCCTTCGCCCGCGCCTTGGTCGCGTAGCCGCCCCAGACCACCTCGCCGACGCGCCAGCCGGTCAGCACCACCTTGTCGCCGGCCTTGTACCGGCCGTCGGCGCTTTCGAGCACCGTGCCGGCGTAGTCGATGCCCGGCACATGCGGGTACTTCCGCACGAGGCCGCCCTTGCCGGTGAGGCAGAGCCCGTCCTTGTAGTTCAGCGTCGAGTGCTCGACCGAGACCAGCACCTCGCCCTCGGGCAGCGCGCTTTCGTCGAGCTCCTTGATCGTCTGGCTGATCGCGCCGTCTTCGGCCTTTTCGACGACAAGTGCGGTGAAGGACATTGGGCGCGCTCCCGGCTCTGTTTCGGGCGCGAGTCGTCGCGCGGCCTCGCGCCGGCGTCAACCCGGCGCGGCGGGCTCAATAGGGCGTGCCGTCCTTCCGGGTGAAGGCCCATTTGCCGGCGCCGAGGAATCGCGCCTCGATGTCGTCCGCCGGATAGGCGACGCTGTCGCCTTCCGACCGGTCGCCAACCTCGAGGACGACCACGTCCCGGTCGGTGCGGTTGACGAGCTGGTGCGCCAGCCCGCCGGCCGGGAAGCCGGCGCACATGCCGGGCTCGAGCAGCGTCTCGCCCCGGTCGGTGACGAGGGTGGGCGTTCCTTCGAGGATGTAGACGAACTCGTCCTGCCGCGCGTGAACGTGAAGGAGCGCCGATTCCCCGCCGGGCGCGATCACGGTCAGGTTCACGCCGAAGTTCCTGAGGCCGAAGAGGTCCCCCAGCGGCCGCTTGGCGCGCCGGGACATCCGGCTGAAGAAGGGTTCGGGATAGTTCGAGGGCTTGGTGCGGAGCGGCGCCTCTTCGGCGCGGATCGAGAGCGGCGCGTCAGTCATGGTGGGCCTCCTGGCCGGGGATGATCCGGAGATAGGCGCATCCGGCATGCAGTGCAAAGTCTTGAACCTGGCCGCTGTCGATGAAGGCGGCGCCCGTCGCCGGGTGGGTGCGTGGTCCGCTTCCGGTCGGCGACTTATCCCGAAAGCCCCGGGCGACGACTGCGCGGCGACTGACATCGCCAACGCGTCCTCCCGGGGGGAGGGTCAGGCGCGGCCCGGGCTGGTCGCCTGGGCGACCGGGCCGAGAAGCGCGCCCTAGACCGAGGCGATCCAGACGGCCGAGGGTGGCGCGCCGCCGGCCAGAACCTCCCGCCATGCGGCCTCGGTCGCCTCCGGCCCCTCGGCGCGGCGCCATTCGAGCCAGTTCCGGCTCTTCTCCGTCGCGCGCCGCCAGAACGCCTCGCCGCGCCGTTCGAACTCGCCCGGCCCCCACTCCTTCGCGCGTTTGGCCATGTGGCCGGGCGCGAAGAACATGGCGGAGCGGTCGCGGATGAAATCCGGGCCCATCCCCGCTTCCTCGTAATGCGTGACGCCGACCATCGAGGTGAAGCGCATCGCCTCGCCGAGCCGCCTGTGGAGCCGCCCGATCAGCGGGCCGGAGCCTGACATGTCGACGATGACGGTCGGCGCGAGGGGGAGCGCCTCGACCTCGTCATAGGTCATCACCTCGTCCCAGAGGCCGAGCCCGGCGACGAAGTCGCGGTTTCGCGCCGAGGTGAGGCCGATGCGGCGGAGCCCGCCCGCCCGCTCCGCGAGGGCGTAGCCGAGGCCGATCGCGGTCTTCGACGAGGCGGAGGGGACGACGATCTGCGCCGCGCCGAAATCCGCGTTGTCGGCGAGCCAGTCGCCGATGCAGAAGGAGGTCGCGTAGAGCGGCCAGAGCGCGGCCCGGGCCTCCTCGTCGGCCGCGTCAGCCGGCCCGGACCCGAGCCGGAGATAGGAGTTGTAGACGGCGGGAAGCTCCGCCCGGTGCGGGCTCGCGTCGCTCAGCCGCGCCTCGGCGATGCGGCCGGGGCGGAGCGTCGCCTCCCGCCCCATCGGCCAGTAGCCGTAGAGCCGCTCGCCCTTCGCCACGCCGAGATGGCGGCTTTCCGTGACGGCGCCGACGCCCCAGACCGGGATCACGCCCCAGCCGTCCTCGGCCGGGTAGAACCGCCAGTAGCCGATCCGCTCGCCGACCACGCCATAGGTGACGTTGTTGGCGGTGATGGCGAAGCGCTCGACGCGAAGGCGGATCTCGCCGTCTTCGAGCGGCGGCTCGGGCGCGGCGTTGGCGCGGAGCGTGGAGAGGTCGTCCTTCCGGACTTCGAGGCGCATCTCAGCTCCTCCAGATCGGGTTGGTCCAGGCGCGGCGGCCGGCGGCGTCCACCACCGTCACGCGGATCCAGGGCGAGGGATTCACCCGGTCGAGCCGGATCTCCGCCCGCGTCATCGAGAGGCCATGGGTCGCCTGCGCCGCCGAGCCCGCGCCCATCACGATGATCGAAGCCGCGGCCGAGCATTCGACCGTCAGCCGACGCCCGTCGAGCTCAACATTGCGGATCTCGGGGCCGGTCGAGGAGTAATGCGCCCCGGCCTTCAGCGCCGCCAGCAGCGCCTCCGGCTCGTTCGCCTCGGCCTTCACCATGACCCAGCCGCCGAAATGATCGGGCTCGGTGAAATGCGCGTCGTCGGTGGCGACGAGGTCGAGCTTCCGGCCCCCTTCGAGGAGGCGGTCGAGCGTCCAGAAGCCGTGCGGCCGGTCGGCCCCGACGGCGCAGCCGTGGTTGTAGATCTCGACCGCATGGGCCGCCTCGATGGTCCGCGCGTCGGCGAGGCTGAGGCCGGACCATTCGGGGTGCGCGATGGCGACGAAGGCCCCCGCCGCCCGCGCCCGGGCGGCGATCTCGGCGCCCGTCTCCATCCCCGCGACCGGCATGAAATGGGGCGCTTCGGGCGGCGCGAAGTCGTCCGGCAGGCCGACCGCGAGGATGTGCCAGAGCTCGCCATTCTCCATCGCGCCGGAATGGAGCTCGGCGCCGAGGATGGTGGTGAAGCGGCTGTCGCGGAAGGGCCGCGTGTCGACGATCGGGTATTTGTAGAGGCCGATGAAGTGGTCGGTGAGGGCGATGAAGTCATAGCCCTCGGCGCGGTAGCGGCGGCAGACCTCCTCGGGCGTCAGCACGCCGTCGGACCGGTCCGGATGGGTGTGGAGATTGCCGCGGTGGAAGCGGCCGGGGGCTTCGAAGGCGATGG